>CACZQD010000097.1 GCA_902783215.1 uncultured Erysipelotrichaceae bacterium | reverse complement strand
TCTAATATCGTTGGAAAAAGTTCACGACACAAATGCATCATACGTTCTCCATATTTTTTCTTTATTTGTTTTAATTCTTGATTCATATTCTCAAGTACCTTTTTAATTTTAGTATTTTATTGTTATCTTGTAAATTATCACAAAGTTTAAATAAAGTATTATTTAAGTTAGGAAGATATACATTTTCTAATACCTCATTATTTGCTAAAAACTTTGGACCAACATATGATAATGATGGTAAATATAAGTTTTTTAAGCTATTGTTACTGCATAAAAATCTTGCACTTACTTCCCTTAAATTAGGCATGTATAGATAATTCAAAACTTTATTTTCATGAAGAAAGGCGGAATAAATTCTTTCAACTCGAGGTAGTGCGATTGCTTCTAATTTCTTATTTTTGGCAAGAAATTGACTACCTATAGTCTTACACTGTGGTAAATCAACTGCATTAATTATTTCATTTGAAAATATAAAATATTCATCAATTGTTCTAACACAAGGTAATGATATAACTGTTAAATATTTAGTAGAAAACAAAAAGTTTCTTCCTATTTTTTCAACACAAGGTAATAATACTTTTTCAATTATATTATTATTATTTAAAAAATAATCATCAATTTTTATCATCTTAGGGAAATCAATTTCTTTCAGATTCTTATTATGTGCTAAAAAAGATTGGCTTACTTCTTTAACGCATGGTAGTGATATTTTGCTTAATTCTTCATTATAATATAAAAAAGAATAACCAATCTTTTCAACTCGTGGTAAAGATAATTCTTGAAGTGATTTATTATTATATAGAAACTGTCTACCAATTTCTAAAACATTTGGTAATGATAAATATTTTAGCTTTTTGCTATCACCCATAAATTCATGTTTTATCTTAGTTAAATTAGAATTTGAATAACCTATTATACAATTATCTTTATCCAATTTGATAAAAATACTTTCTCCATCTTCTGGTATGATTTCGACAAGTTTATTATTGTTTATCTTATTTATATTAATTTTTTTAATATCACTTAATCCATCCAAAAATGCATCTCTTTCAAGCTCTTCATCATAAACCATTACTTCTTTGTTTTCTAAATCTAAGATATATCTATCCATAATTATGTATTTTTCTTTTTCTTGATAATCTTTGATAACATTATGTTCATCAATAATAATGTTATCTGGACAATAATTAACTAAATTACATTCCATATTATATTTATAGTATTTTCTATCATTAGCTAGAACATAGTTATCTAATTCTAAACTATTATCTTCAATATAGTTAATATTTAAATTATATACTTTTTCAAAGCTATCCGTTAAACCTTCTATTATATTATCTAGATTATTAGAAAAAGTTGCATCTGGACTTGATACTGTATGGTTATATCTATTTTTTATAGATAATGTATTAACACTACCTCTTGAAAATTGAATACTAATCACACTTATTCCATATTCATCTTGTCGCTTTGGATTTTTAAAATCTTCTCTTTTTATATCGTCGACATTTTTCTTAACTGCAAAGAAAACGTGATAGTTTTTTAAACGTTTATCTTTAAAAGTACATAATTTTTCACCAGATGAATAATACTTTTTAAAGGCCATAATTTCATCGTTAGTATGACATTCGTATAAGGTATATCCAGCTTCATCCATTAACTCAAAAGGAGTCTTATTTGATTCATATCTAACATAATTATCATCATATAGATTATAAATAAAATTTTTAAATTCAGTAACACAGTTTTGATCAATAATATCATCATATAGGTATTTAGGATGACCAAAAGTTGAATCTAAAATATTAATTAGCTTGCCTTCATCATTTATAATAGTTGGGAATAGTTCACGACATAGATGCATCATGCGTTCTCCATATTTCTTTTTTATTTGTTTTAATTCATTGTTCATAAGTCACCTACTTCTATTCATAATTTTTAACTTTATATTTTACCTTAGGATTAATACCTTTTAAATAATCAATTTTATCAAAATAATCAAATTTATAGTGATTTAGATTTGGCATATAAAGATAATTTAACTTTTGATTACAATGAAGAAATTGATATTCAATATGGCTTAAAAAAGGTAAATATAAGTGTTTTAACTCTCGATTATTA
>CACZQD010000096.1 GCA_902783215.1 uncultured Erysipelotrichaceae bacterium | reverse complement strand
ATATAGCAATTAAGGCATCAAATATAGAGAATAAATCACTAGAAGATACTATATTTTTATCAATATATAATAAAATTGGAAAAATCAGTCGAAATTTCCAATTATTATGTTTTTAAAGATAAGAAAAGAAAACTCCTAGAAAAAAATCTAGGGGTTTGTCTACACTCTGAAACAGATAACTAGTTAGTTATCTGTTTTACTTACATAAATATAATTACTAATAATCCTACAATCGCACAATAAATACTAAAATATATTAATTTACCTTCATTAACGATTTTTCTAAACCATTTAGTTACTAAGAAGGTAACCACACCAGCTATTATTACTGCTAAAATATAATTAACCATTAATCCAGATTTAATCTTTAAATCAGATAATTCTAATGCCATAGCTGCCACACTCATTGGAATATAAAGCATAAAAGAATATTTAAAGGCTGTATCTCTTTTTAGTTGGGAAAACATTCCTCCAACAATAGTTGAACCACTTCTACTAATCCCAGGGAATAATCCTAGAATTTGAAAACATCCAACTACTAAAGCATCTTTAACAGTTAATTTATCATCGGTTTTTTGCCCCTTAAAATTACGTATTAAGAACAGTAATAGTGCAGTTACAAGTAAAGATACACCAACAATTTTAACATTATTATCAATTGCATCAAAAACATCTAACTTACTTATTACAAGTCCCATTATACCAGCTGGAATACATCCTATAACTATTAACCAACAATAATTATATTTGCTTTTATACTTTTTATTTTTAGTAGATAAGTACTTAATAAAACCTTCAATTAATTCGACAATATCTTTTCTAAATAGTATTATAATAGCAACTAAACTACCAAAATTAGTTAATATAGCTAAGGTATCAAAATCAATATTTAAATTTAATAAATTTTTAAATATCATTAAATGTCCACTTGACGATACAGGAATTGTTTCTGTCATACCTTGAACAAATCCCAAAAAAAGGTATTTTAATAAATTTATCATTTCTATCACCTATTAAATTATATAATATTTTTTAAAAATAATAAATATATAATGATAAAATTAATAAAATTTATTAGGTGAGGTATGAAAAGAATATTTTTTTTCTTAGTAGGATTTGGATTAACTGTAATTGGTTTTGTATATATTATTAGTTATTTAAATCTATTGACTATTGGGTATAATTTTGTTGATTATGTAAATTTTATTATTAGAAGAATAGAATGTTTAATTTCAATTATAGGTATCATTATTATGATTTTATCAGTACAAATAAAAGGAGGGAATCATGCACTATATATATGATATTTCTGTTAATTTAAATAAAAAATACATTGATTTTTTTGAGTGGGAAAAACAAGATAAAATTATAACTATTACAAAAGCACCTTTAATCAAAGTAAACCAAAACACATTCAATGATATAATGTCTAATAATATAAAACTAAGTGAAGAGACAATTTCAAAAATCATCAAACCAACATTCAAATACTACTTAATAATGACTAATGATAACATTATAATGGTTAAATTTAATCACCAAGGAGTAAATGAATTAAAAAGTTCTTTGGAAGTAACTGATGAATTAGATATACTTGAAAACAGTCGAGGTATTAAAGAAACCAAAATAGATTATCAAGTTATAAGTAAAGAAAATTTTATATTTCAAACTAGATTTGAAAAGAAAATGATTAAATTTTTAAGCTCTGAAATTAATAAATTATCTATTCCAATGGATAATGATAAAATAAAATATTTATACTTAGAGTGCTACGGAACTGAAGAAAGAAATAGTCATAAAGCATTAAGTATTATTAAGAAGAATTTTAATAATAGTAATGAATTAAACAAAATGTATCAAATTTTTAAATTAATTGAACAAAAATAAATGATCTAGTGTATAATTAAATTGGTGGTATTATGCTTATAGAATCATTAGATCATAAAGGAAGAGGTATATCTAGAGTTAATGGAAAGATAATATTTATTGAAAATGCTTTACCAGGTGAAGATGTTGATATATCTGTTATCAAAGATAAGAAAAAGTATTCCGAAGCTATAGTTAAAAACTTTAATGAAAAAATTAATGATCGAGAAAATGTAAAATGTCCGTATTATTATAAATGTGGTGGTTGCCAAATTATGCATATGAAACATGATCAACAACTTTCCTTTAAGCAAAACAAAATAAGTAATATAATCGAAAAATATTTTGATAAAAAAACTCATATAAATCCAATTGTTTATGGTAATCAATATAATTATCGTAATAAACTGCGTTTACAAGTAAAAGATAAAGTAGGTTTATATGAAAAAGAAACAAATAAAATTGTAGATATCGATTCATGCTTGATTTGTAATTCACTAATCAATGATAAAATAAACAAATTAAAAAAACTTAATTTGAAATATATAAAAGATATAACAATGCGGGTAGGAGACAACCAATCTATTGTATTACTTAACTCATCTAAAGATGTAGATACAGAATGTATCAATAACGATTTTGATAATATTATTGTTAAATCAAATAAGACAATTATAAAAAAGGGTAGTAGCTATATTAAAATTAAGCTAAATAATGTAGTATTTCAGGTTTCTATTGAATCCTTTTTTCAGGTTAATTATGACATAATGATTAAAATGTATGATTATGTTAAAAGTCAATTATCTGGAAACAACAAAGTATTAGATTTATATTGTGGTATTGGAAGTATATCTTTATATATTAAAGACGTTGTTTCAAAAGTATTTGGTGTTGAAATAAATAAACAAGCAATTATTGATGCTAATATAAACAAAGAGTTAAATAATTGTCAAAATGTATCATTTAGGTGCTCGGATACAAAAGATATAATAATTAATGATTATTATGATACTATCATTGTTGACCCGCCTAGAGCAGGCTTAAATAAACAAATTATAAATGAATTATTAAAATCTGATTCTAAGCAAATTATTTACGTATCGTGTGATCCGTTAACTATGGTTAGAGATATTAACCTTTTGAAGAATAAATATGATTTAATATCAATTACTCCGTTTGATATGTTTCCAAATACATATCACGTTGAATGTGTATGCGTTTTAAAACTTAGATAAGCATTGATATATAAAGAGAAATCAACTGTTCAGTGGATAGTTAAAAATATGATATATATAGCAAATTTTTATATTAATGAATTAAAAAATATACAAAGGTTGTTTGAGGAGAATATGTTTCCTCATACCATATTGGTGGTATGGGTTGTATAATTAAAATGTAAGGAGAAATAGATGATGAAAGAATTATTGTTAAATATATTAAATGAATATTTAAAGATCT
>CACZQD010000095.1 GCA_902783215.1 uncultured Erysipelotrichaceae bacterium | reverse complement strand
CATTGCTATTTTAATTAAATCTGGAGTATTTATCTCATCATTATTAATAAATTTTTCTAAGTCGCTTAAACAATTGCCTACTTCATTTGGAATTGGTGGAACGTAAATTGCATTGCTTGGCCTACTTCCTCCTATCCAATTTTGTGATGTTCTATATTCACCTGGATTCTTATGTTCGCCTCTTACTCCTTGCATTAAAATAGTATGGATTTCTTTTATTAATCTTGTACAAACTGGCAATTCTTTAATTCTATTAATACCATAATTAAGTGCTTCTACATAATTTTGAACTTCTTGCCAATCATCTCTTTTTTCAGGATTAACATCAAGAATTTCTAATAAATCTTCATCTATCGTTGTTCTTGTTCCTTCTATTCTACTTGATTTATTTGCTTCAACTTTAACATGCATTTTAATATATATATCAATGTTGGGTATTTGCTCAGCAAATCCATTTAAAGTACCTAATTGTAAATTAGCTTCAGCAAGTAATTTATTTAATTCACTATCATTCCAAACCCAATCATAATTGATCTTATTTGGAATGAATGATTTATAATCATCAACTTTAATATATTCACCTGCATTAAATTGTTCCAGTTTCATATTAGTGTCTCCCTTTCTATTTAGATTCATTCTAGTAACACAAAACAATTATATCATATTGTAAAATAAAAATCTATTCCCCAAAAAAATTTTTCAAGTTTTTGGGAATAAAACATAAAATTTAAAATCCCTAAAAATACTAATATACCAACATTCTAAACGGCGAAAACTTTTATTTTGTGCAATGTTATATGTTCCTTTTTATACTACTTTTGATCCATATCCTTTACTCTCCTAGGCTGTTAATATGGAGTTAATCATAAAGTCTTTTATATTCTTATTTTGGTATTAAATCTTAATTTTCATCTTATAACTTATTTTAATTAAATTATTTTTAATTTTATAATTTTTTTCTAAATTTTATTTTAAAAAATGTTTTTTTTAAATAAATTTCTATCTACTAATCCCCTATTTCTAAAAACTAATTAAAAATATGAGACTACAAATTAATGTAGTCCCATAGATTCTTTTTTCAGTGTCCACTAAAAAGGGTTCACTTCAATTTGCTATTTTAATTCTTTTTTTAGGTGGTTTTACAGTTCAAAAATTGCATTTCTCTGATTATTTGTAACAGTAATCAGTAGTTTAACGCTCTCAGGTCCTGTAAGTATTTTTTGTGTACGAACATACAGATTTTCAGAATAACCAGCTTTAGTGAATACACTAGCTATTCTAAATGATATTACATCAAGATGTTCTTTTACATTTGATTCTATCTCAAATTCTTCTTTTATGATAGAATCAATCTCGCTTTTGTTTTGTGCGCTGATTACAATGCTAGATATTACAGCATATCTTGAATTTGATACAATAATCACATTGTTTTTTGACCGTTTCATTTTTACCTCCTAATAACTATTGCTATTTTTATTATAATTCGCATAGCTACGAATATTTCTATACAATTATTATATCACGATATTATGTAAATTGCAAACATTATACGATATTACTATTAATTTTAATAAAAAATTTATTATTTTATCATTAAAGTTCCATACCCATATCTTTTTCCCTTGCCTCTCTTTGTATATGCTTTTACGCATCTAAATAAATCCCACATTCTTTTTCAAAATCTTTAATCAAATTGCTTTCTGCTCACAAATCAAACTTCTTACAAATCCAAATTATAAATTTATGAATTGTTTTTTCAAAGGTATTTATTATTTTATGCAAATAACTATTTTCTTTTTCTACTTCGTAAAATTCATCTTCATATTAGTTTTCTATTGTTCTTGCTTTTCTTTCGTAGTCTTGCTTTAATTCTTCCTTCAATATTAAGCATAACCTTTTTTATATCTGATATTTTTGGAACTTCTGACAATTCATATTTTAGTTCATTTAATACCTGCTTTGCTTTTTGATAGTTTGTTATTTTCTTTAGTTCTTCTATTCTTATATTTTTTGCTCATAATTAATTTTTCTCCTTTTTCGTATTAATATCTCTAATTTTATTTTTAAATTTATTATAACAATACAAATACTGCAAATTTGTCTTTATTACCTATTTATTTTTTTTACAACAATATCATTCCATATTTTCTTTCTTGCCTTTTCTTCTATAATATATGGTCTGTATATTTCGAAACCACATTCGTTTATCAATTCTTCGAAACTTTCTTTAGTATATTTATGTCTAAATCTTTTTATATTCATATTGTAATCTTCTTTAATATAGAATCCCTCGGAATCTTCATTATTTATAGTTGTTCCTATTATAAGAAATCCATCATCTTTTAGAGCTAATCTTATTTTATTTAATACTATTTTG
>CACZQD010000094.1 GCA_902783215.1 uncultured Erysipelotrichaceae bacterium | reverse complement strand
TATTTCTAAACTTTTTAAATAATATGGCAAAATTAGATCTATATAATGTAGTCTTGCTTTATAAAATGCTTTCAATTTAAAATATTGTTCCTTATACATTATAAATGCCAATACTATTGAAGCTAAGATAAAGTACCATTTTAATTGTCCTAATAATATGAGAAAGAAAAATGCAATTATAAATACTAATATAGCGTTTCTTACTCTAATTTGAAACAGTTTATTTATATCATAATCTGATTCTCCATATTTTAATTCTAATAAGAAATAATAATCTTCTTCAACTAATATTTTAAATATAGGCGACAAATCATTAATAAATCTTTTTGTATCAAATATTTTGTTATACATAAATATAAATATAATGAGTGCGCCTACTGCTAAAAATATATATTCAATTGTCATTATTCAGCCCCCACATTCTCATTATAGTATTTTTCACCTTTAAGTAAAAAGTAACTGTTAAGTAATACAGCAAAATGTATTAGTACTTGTCCATACCATAGTGATAAAAATTGTTTATATGTGTCTTGTCCTAAAATTACTTGTACCAAAACAACCATACCATATAACATTAATCCAAATCTTAAGAACTTTTTTTGAAATGATGCTCTATCTTGTCTGTCACGATAAACGCTTTCAACTAACATATCGATATCTAATGACATATTTTCAAGCGATTCAGAAGCATCTTTTGCGCCCTCATTTGTAATTTGTAAAAATAATTGATGCATATTTTTAACAATGAAATAATCATATTTTGATTCAAAAAACTCTAATGATGCATCAATTGTACCATTTTCATATGAAAGTTTTATCATATGTTTTACGTCACGTTCAACAGGGTCTTCTAATACTCCTGATTCAACAACTCCTTCCAAAGCCTTAACAAAACTTTGTGTTGTAGCAAATTCCATTATAACATTTGTTGTATAAGTTTGAATTTGTTCAAAAATAAATTCACTATAAATTCTTTTATATCTTAAATATGATAAATATGGTATTGTACCAATAGCTATAGCTGCATATATTATAGCAACTAAGAAGCTTCTAAAATAAAGCCAGCCTCCAACAAAAGCAACTCCTCCAAATAAAAATACTTGTACTAAATACTTTTTAGTAGAATAATCTTGGCCTAATTTTTTTACTTTGTTTCTTATTTGTTTATAAGAATAAGGCGCTAATTTATCAATAACACCTTCAAAAGATCCTTGCAGGTATTGATAAACATTTTTATCACCAGCATTACGATATAATATAATATATATCAATATTACTGCTACTAATACAAATAATAAACTTATCATATCTCTTCAACTCCTTATTCAAATAATATTTCTGAAGTTTGATTTTTATTGCTTTGATTTGGTACTAAATCTGTTTTTGCAACATCTACATTATTCTGTTCATTAGATTGATTATTTGATTCTATGTTTTGTTGATTATTTGTAATTCCCTGTTGTTGATTTACAAAAACATTTTGAACATTATCAACTGTATCAGTTGTAGTTTGATTAATATCACTTTGTTGATTTTCATTATTAATGTTTTTAGGAGTTATATTCAATATTACTCCTTGAGCTTCTAAATAATCTAACAAAAATTGTGTTGGATTATTTCTTATTATTTTCCCTTCTGGTGTTTTCTTGTATAAAATATTGTATTTTGGTTTATTATCTTCAGTTACATAAAATTCTGTTACTTCAGCTATTTCTCTTATAAATTTATGTGTTTGTTTATCTTGATATCCTCGAATATGAACTCCTAACTGTATATATCTATGAATGGATGCTAAAAATTGTTCAATATCTTGATTAGTCTCAAGCAAACTATACATACGACTTGGTATAGCTGATGCTTTATCTGCGTGTATAGTAGATAAAATATAATGTCCTGAAGAAATTGAGTTTCTGACTGCCATAACAGCCTCTGCACTACGAACCTCGGATAATAATATCCATTTTGGATTCTGTCTCATACAAGTCACTAAAACATCAGTATAGCTTGCAATATTGTTTGTTTTCATAGCTACAATATCACGTTCAGGAAAAATCTTATCTAAGTGTAATTCTAATGTATCTTCTATTGTAATAATTTTTTCATCTGGTTTCGTATTGGAAGCTAAGTATTTAATAAATTCTGTTTTACCACTACCAGTTTCTCCACTAACCATAATATTACAATGTCCCCAAACACATTGAATTAAAAAGTCATGAATATCTTCAGTAATATATTTTTCCTCAATTATTTTATCTTTCTTTAAACGTATCATTGCAGGTGTTTTTCTTATAACACAAGCAATACCATTTCTAGCAATTGAATCATGGACAAAGTTCATACGTAATTCTGCACTCTCACTGTCTAAAAATGGATGAGCTGCATTAAAACTTTTCCCAACTACATTGGAACATTGAAAGGCAAGTTTTTCCATTAGTTCATTATTAACACTAGGATTATTAACTCTAAAAATACCATGCGACAAGGTTTTTAGCCATAATTGCCCACCATTACTATATGAAATATCAGTAACATCATCATTATCTAGGTATTGTTGTAATGGTCCAAAATCTATTTCATCAAATATATTATCATTCATACTAATAACTACTTACGTCTGTGTTAGTAGTATCTTCTTCCACTACATTTGCTGAATTGGTATTTTCATCAACTGTAGTATCAGTAGCACTAGTTGAAGTGCTTGTTTTTTTAGTTGATTTTTTTGTTGTAAATTCTTTTGTTGTAACCTCATCAGTTAAATCAACAGATCTAGTATCAATATAATCTCTTAATGTAGCACTACTAACATTAACGTCCCCTTTTAAATTACTTCTTTTTCCTTGTGGTGCAATTACAAGTGTAATTCCACTCATATTTTCTGCTTTAGTTAACAATACATAGTATTCATGGCTCAATTGGAATCCTAATTTACTTGGCGATCCTGGATTTGACGCATCAGCAAACACATCTTTTCCACTTCCATCATGAACCACCATTACCTTTATATTTTCCATTAATCTACCATACATTAATTGATCATTATCATCTCGAGCCATCATATATATATCAATAGTAGATCCTGGAATAACGTTATTACCTAGTGTTTGAGTAGCATCAGTTGATAAATAATAAGCTTCATATCCGTCTTTAACATTAATCTCTTCAATCCAGTTTCCTGGAATATCTTTTTTATCTACTAACCAACTTCCATAAAACATGCTTCCTTCTGGAATTGTAACATTTAGATTGGTATATTTACCAACTATTTCATTAGAATTTCTTATAACATTATCATTTAAAGTAACTGCAGCTACTTGAGTATATGTTATATCATCTGCTGAAATTTTGGTGCGTGAACCAATTGTTTTTGTAGCAACAGGCACTGATACAGGATTAATAGTCTGCTTAACAGTACGATTATATCCAAAATATAATAATGCTAGTATCAAAACAATACCCAATATTGTAACGGTATTTTTATTCCTAATAAATTTATTTAAACCAACTATTAAATTATTCATTTTTATTCTCCTCTCAATCTTTACTTTCTATTATTGCATCTACTTTATCTGTTGTTGTAAATGTTATAATCTCACCTGTTGTGTCAGACAAATTTGCTTTATCGTCAGATGTAGATAATTTAATACTAACCTTAGGAGGTGATTCATTTATATCATAAACATCCACTTTATAAGTATGAGCTAGTGAGGCAGTTTGCGCAAATCGTATCAAAAAATTTTCTAGAAATTTTTCTTGAACTATTCTAATTTCTCCTGTTTTACGATAAGTAGCCATATCTACCGATTCTGACATAGCAGCTTCTGTAACTTCTCTTAAAGCTGTATAGTTGTTCTCTTCGGTATTCGTTATATTTTGAACAAAATAAACAACCGTTATAGATAAAATACCCATTATTATGACCATATAGCCCCAGAAAGATTCTTTCAACTATAACAACCTCCTCACTACCTTAAGATTATATGCATACCTATTGTTATTTAATTTTATCATCATAATTATAATTAGTCAATCATTTTTATAAAAAATATTATCATCAAAATATATTAATAATCACAATAATTAGTGGTTATTTTACCATTTCTGAAATTCAACTGCACCCTGTTTTTACATTGACCATCTATCCCTGATAATGATAATCCATTATCAACAACAAATGATGACAATAAATCAGTAATAAATTTACTCTTACAAAACCCACTTGAGTCACATTCTAAATTATCGTTATTCATATAGGTTGTTGATGTGTTTGTTGATGTATTTTTAACATAAGATCTAATATTTTGTAAATCTTTAGATGATAAAGTGAAACTATACATAGGTTCTTTCGTACTATTACTACTTTTATCTTCGTTTTTAATAATTTGATCAATATACGAATCGCAAGACGAAAAACTATCTGTCTTAGTAGCGTCATATTCAACGTAAGTTGTTTTGTCTTTAAAATTAATATTATGTTTGTTCCCTTGAATATCTGTCGATTGTCCTGACCCATATGTATAGTTATACCAAGTAAAGTATAATCTTACATCTATTCCATTTATCTTTCCGTTCTGATCTAAATCTAATAATTGTTTATGGTATACATTTTGAGATATAGAGATAGTTGTTGTATTGGAAATACTTTTATAAATTTGATTATATATGAAAACATCTGTAGCATCATATTTACCATCACAATTAGTATCACCATACATACAATACGTATCGCCATTTGGACATTTAGTAGAATTATTTTTCCCATATAAATCATAACAACTAATATTCGATTCTTTTCCTAATCTTTGAGACAAAGAAACATAACAACTATTCCAATTTGAACCATAAGCTCGTCCATTACCAGTTCTACCTGGAAACGGATTAGAAGTAACTACAAATCTACTACGTCCAACTTCATTAGATGTATTCACATTTTGTTTTGTATAACTACACTTAGATTCAAAATCAGTGCCTAAATTTGAATTTGTTTCTTTAAAGAATTTATAAATTTCATTAGTAGTATCAAAATTGTAAACAAATTTTATTTCACCACCTGTTGAATTAATAGGTACTGGTACCCCCCAACCTATCAACTTGCCTCCTGGTTTTTCACTAACTGTTCCAGATGAAATATCTGCATAATATCTTTTTTGATACATTAATCCATATTTTAAATAATAAACTTTAGATTGAAATTTTGACTTCTCTTCAGAAGTATTATCATTTTTTATTTGCTCATTTGTATAACAAACATTTTCATCTTCATCAAAGACATAACCATTAGGGCAAAAAGGCTCATCATTTTTATTATAACATGCATTATCGTGATAATAATTCGATCTTGCAGCATTTAAATCATTAACTTCCCCACACAAATTAGCATCATCTAACAATTTATTTTCATCTGATGTATATTCATCACTTGTTTCATTTTGCTCTGTCATTATATCAGAACCATCAGAACAATTATCAGAATTACAACCATCTATATTTTGTTGTCGAACATTATAACTTTGTCCATAGTTTTCATCATCTACAACATTCCCTATAGTTATGTTTTGTATATTTTCATTATCTTCATCAAAAAGTTTTATTGAGTTAAACATCGATGATACATATTCCTTATTCTCAATTTCATCAACATTATTATCAGTATTCCCAGCACAAAAAACTAGTGCTTCAAGATTTCCCACAAGATTACTATTTATAGTTTGCCATAAAAACGATGAGTTGTATAATTTTACGCCATTTTTTATCGATTTAATATCATTATATGCAATTCTATAATTAGAAACGAAACAATTCCAGTGATTACCAGTAGCTGATGGAAATAAATTAGTTGCTATATTTTGTGATACATTGGAATTATCAATATAATCCGCCAATACATAATTGCTCGTATCTATATTAGATTTTATATCACTTTGATCGCAGCTTTTTTCAATAGAACTAATATTATTTGAACTGTATTTTGAACAAGAGATGTTGTTCGTTGATATTTTACTTTTTATAGTCGATAAATTATCACTTGGTTTAAAATTAAGTAAATTAGTATACTCTCCTTCTTCTTTATAATCATAATATAAATCTACTAATTGTTGCTTTATTGAATTCTCACTATCATTGCTATTATAAATTTTTTCTAAATCTAATTGGCAGGAACTTTTGTCATTGTTTAAAAATATATACTTAACATTAGTATCTTTGTCTTCGTCAGAGCTAACAGTAAAGCTTTTAGAAGTAGCACCTTGAACAAATGTAGTTGTAGAACGACCAACTAATTTAGAATACGTATTTTTACCTCCACAATTGTCACAAGATATTTTTACGCGATATGATTTACCAGATTCAACTGAAAATGTAACAGTTCCAGTTGAAGATGTTGTTGCTTTCTCAATCGTTTTGTATCCATTAGACGATTCTTGTAATGACACCTCAACCCCTTGTTGTGCGTCCTTTTTATTAAAATAACCTTTCGTTATCATTGGAGCAGTTGCATCATTACCACCCCACATTCGCGTTTGTCCATCACTTCCCGAATCATTTACTGGATTATAATACAAATTATAACAAGACATGGAATCATTTTTATATAGATAATTTCCATATGTTTTACATGATCGATAGCTTGAATTAGTGTGTTCAACAATGTATTTTTTACCAACAGGCTTCCATTCATCAGTTGGATCAGACCACATTTGTGTAGCATAATCTATTACATCATATTTTGCATATTCTTCACTATTATTATAATTGAAACCAATGAACAATTGTTTTTGATAAGTACTATCATTATATTTAATATTATATCCGTTTTTATCTTTTGCTAATGCAACTCCACCATATTGTCTTTTAAAAGAAAAACCTGGTGTAGGAGTATCGCTATCCTCAAGTGTTTTAAAACCACCTTGCATTTGATAAACTTCTACCGTAATGTTTTTCTTTGTATTTGTAGGAATATCATTGTTAACTATAGTATTTTTGAAAGTAACAGTTATCTTTTTTCCCTCATTATACTTAAAAATTGTACTTTCTTTACTATTATTTTTTTTACTATTTGATAGCTCATTGCTAGTATTTGTCAATTTATAACCTGAACATCCTATCGTTGTTTTCCTTTCTTCAACCTTATAACGACGATTAGCTGTGCTAGGTATATTTACACTTATTTTATTATTCCCTTTAATAGTTAAATTGCCTTTATAAGTTGACCATGTAGTAGACCATTTTCCATCTTTCTTTGTTTGATATCTAATTCTAAATGTTGCCTCACTATTCTTAACACAAGTAGTCGCAGCAGGATTACTGTCCCATTCTTTTTTTATTTCAATTTTAGTATACCACTTCATTTTGTATCTACCAGCACCTGACATTTTTTTCATAGTTAAAGCTTCTCTACAAGCATCAGTACCACTACACGTGGTTCCTGTACTATAACCTAAATCAGAACCTGAACCATACATTGCATTATTTAGAGCTTCATATGTGCTTCTTAGCTGGTCTGTTTTCGTTAAAGCAGCCAGTTCTGCTCCTGTTAGCCAGTAATATTTCCCACTAATTTTAACCACTGTCAATGGTTCAGCTATAATATAATGATTTTCAAGATTTGTACAATCGTCATCAGTTGGTTTTTTTAAACACTTATATCCCGTTTGATTAACATATGTTCTTAGCTTACTATAATTGGCATCTTCTAAAAATGTATGTAGTTTTGTTCCACCTTTTTTAAAAATATCAGGAATTTTTTTATCAACTTTAGTTACATATTTTTTTTCTTTTGGTTGCTTTAAAGATATACCAATACTGTTTGCAATATATGAAACCTTGTTATGACTGTTTTTAGTCATATATATTGGCGCACCATCTTTGTTTGACATCGCTACAACATTCACACTCTTAGTATCCTTAACTCTTTTCATTGTTGTACTATTTATTACGGTAATTCTAAATCCATAAGCTTTATATGGTGATACATATTGCCAATTCCCGGAAGTTGTAGCTCCACTACCAGATCCACCAGAATTATCACCACCAATAGTAACATCTGCTTTTACCTCGCTATTTATTATAAACATCGCTATAAAAGCAATAATTAATATACTTGTTTTTTTCATTTTATTCATCTAAAACCCATCTCCTATCATAATAGATAGCATCTACTATTTATAAATAATTTTATCATATTTTAATACATTTTCCAATCATTATTGAAAAAAAAACAAAAATATTTTATAATTATTATGTTGGAAAGTGATTTTATGAATTATGAAATAAAAATACCTGAGTTTGAAGGACCATTAGATTTGTTACTACACTTAATAAAACAGGATGATATATCAATATTTGAAATAAGTATTGATCGTATTACTAAACAGTATTTGGATTATTTAAATTTGATGGAAGAAATGAATCTAGATATAGCTAGTGAATACTTAGTCATGGCATCAGAGTTAATTGAAATGAAATCTAATAGTTTATTACCCTCAAAAAATAGTGATGATGAAGATGATTATGAAGAAGATCCAAAAGAAAAGCTTATTCAAAGATTATTAGAATATGAAAAGTATAAAAACTTAACTAATACTTTCCAAGAATTAGAAAGTATTAGAAAACAAGTATATACTAGAGATAGTGATGAAATATTAGAATTTAGTAATAATGACGATGTTGATTATGGAGTAAATTTAGATGATTTAATTAATGCATTCCAAAATTTTATTGATAAAAAAGAACTAGATAAACCTCTTAATACAAAAATTGAAAAGAAAGAGTATTCAGTTAATAAAAGATGTTCTGAAATTAAGAATAAAATACATCAAAAGAAACAGATATATTTTAATGAATTATTTGAAATTTCAACAAAAGATTATATTGTTGTAACATTTTTAGCTATTTTAGCGCTTGCGAAAAGACAAGAAATTAACATTGTTCAAAATAATAATTTTAATGAAATAATGATTACAGAAAAGGAGACATAATGAAAGCAGTTATAGAAGGATTACTATTTGTTAGTGGAGATGAAGGTTTAACTATAGAAGAAATATGTAATGTATTAGATAGTAATATTGATGACATAAAAGCAAGTATTAAAGAATTATATAACGATTATCAAAGTAAAGATAGAGGAATATCAATTGAATTTTTGGGAAATCATTATAAATTAACAACTAAACCTGAGCATAAGAACTACTATCAAAAATTAGTACAGGATGAGCAAAACAAAAATTTAAGTGATTCTGCCTTGGAAGTTTTATCTATTATAGCTTATAATGAACCGTTATCTAGAGCAAACGTAGATGAAATTAGAGGAGTTAATAGCAGTTATGTTATTAGAAAGCTACTACTTAATGGTTTAATTGAAGATAAAGGTAGATCAGAAGCACCAGGTAGACCTATTCTTTATGGAGTAACTCCCAAATTCTTAGATTATTTTGGCTTAGGATCTACTAGTGATTTACCTCCTTTAGAAGTTCATGAAACTACTAGTAATAATGACGAAAACTTATTTAATACTAAATATAAGGAAAAAAACTAGCAATAGTTTTTTTTATGTGCTATAATGTTGATATGCTCGTGTGATGAAATTGGTAGACGTGCGAGACTCAAAATCTCGTGGTAGCAATACCGTATCGGTTCGAGTCCGATCACGAGCACC
>CACZQD010000093.1 GCA_902783215.1 uncultured Erysipelotrichaceae bacterium | reverse complement strand
GAAAAAGAAAAAAAAGATGAAAATTTTAACATTTCATCACAAAATTTAACTTACGAACAAAAACAATTTTTAGACGACTTTGAACAATATATAATTGATTATTGTAAAAAGAATAATTTTAAAATACATAAACCATCTCTAAAAAATTATCATTTTGATTGTTGGGGTAATAAAGAAGATTTATTAGTTTTCTATTTAAATTATAACAACTTTGATTATAAATACGTTATTAGAAAAATCAATAATAGATTAGTATTTAAAATTATATTACGTAATAATAAAGAATATCGTATTAACATATATAATGTTAATGACTTTGATCATATTGTTAATTGCATGTATAATGATAAGTAAAAGAATATCTCGCGATATCCTTTTTTTATTCATTATTATTAGTTTCTAAAGCTGATTTATAGACATTGATTACTGGGCGGACTTTAAAAAGTTGAGTATTATACTGTGGTGTATAATAACTAAAATGTGTACCATAATTATAAACTACCCTAACATTATTATTACCAATTATTGTCATTGTCCAATAATAATCTACGCTGTTCGTCACTTTATATTTATCATTATTACCAGTTGCTTCATCATATGTTAAAAGCCTAGCTTTATATCCATCAACTTCCTTTAATTGACTATTAAATACATTATTTGCCCAGTCATCTACAATATGCTTAATATCTGATTCATCATAATTAGTAATACAATTTGTTGTTACTAAAGAACCATTAACATATCCACAAGTTTCGCTTGAATAAAAGGCCACTATCCCACTATTAGTAGTCCCAATAGAATTTTGAGTATATCTATTAATATATCCTATTCCATAATTATTTACTTCCTGTGAGGTTAAAGCATATAATTTAAAAAGAGTAACATAATCTTTATCTGCTCCACTATCTGCTATAACATAGTAATCTTCATTATTAAGGGTTATCTTATCTCCTTGATGATATACTCTATAGTTTGCTACTGTACCATCATCTTTAACTAAAGCATTACTTTCTTGTTCAAAGTTGATTTGTATTCCTAAATTAGATATTGATACTCCTGATTTAGGTAATAAGTTTGGATCTGATATATCATTAAAAGTTAATGTTACTTTGAATGATAATTTGTCTTTAGCATATAATACATCATTTGTTTGTACCGTTGCTCCTGATGCATATGTTAATGTATATGTTAAGTTATTGCACATATTAGTCGCACTTTCATTATCAGTACTTGTACAATTTGGTGTGTCTATATCTATACTTGTTATTTTTGCATCATAGTTACCATTATTTACTGCATCAAATGTAAATGATATTGTGTCTCCTGGACTTGTTAGTGATATTTCATAATCATCTATTATATTTGGATTATTTTGATTTATTTTAGGTTGTTTATTATCTATTACTTTAGCTGTTTGTGTTGTTGTTATGGTTGATACATTGTCAAATTGAATATCCCATTTTGAGTCTCTACCGTATCCTTTACCACCTGTTATATTTAATTGTCCTGTAAATGCTGCATAAATAAGACCTGTTAAGGCTACTACACTAAAGGCAATACTACCTATTATATATATTTTATAGTTATTTCTTCTATACATAGTACCACTTCCTTTATTTTTATCATATCATATAAACTATAATTACTATATCATATTTTGTCGATTGTAGCAAGTGCTATAGGCACTATTTTATTAATTATATAATGGATTTAATAATTTTTCTTATTTTATAAATTATATGTGCTTTTTTATATTATATATGGTATCATGGAGTAGGAGAGTGAGTTTATGAAAATAGGAATTATAGGTACTGGTGTATTTGGTCTTGCTATTGCATCAATACTACATAAAAATGGTCATGATATAGTTATGTGGACTACTTTTGAAGATGAAAAGAATGATTTAGAGAAGAATAGGGTGCGTAGTAATTTTAATAATTATGAGATACCTAGTGATATTGAATTTACTAATGAATTAGAAGAGGTATGTATAGATAAAGATATTATATTTATAGCAGTTCCTGCTCAATTTGTATCATCTACTTGTAATAAGGCAAAACCATATATTACTGATCAACACATTTGTATTGCATCAAAAGGTATTGAAGAAAGTAGTAGTATGTTTTTACCGGATATTGTAAAGAATATTTTTAATACTAATAAAATAGGGGTTATTTCTGGTCCTAGTTTTGCAATTGATATTATAAATAATGTTCCTATAGGGTTAAGTCTAGCAAGTTATAATCCTAAGACTAGTGATGTTATTTATAAAGCTTTAGAAAATAATTTAATTAAGATGTTTAAAACTAATGATGTTATTGGTACTTGTTTGTGTGGTGCGGTTAAAAATGTTTTAGCTATATCTAGTGGTATTATAAGTGGATTAAATTATCCAATTTCTACACAAGCAATGCTTATTACACAAGCTTTGCACGATATTGAAGAATTAATTATTAATCTTGGTGGTAATCCTAGAACCATTGTGTCTTTTGCTGGTTTTGGGGATATTATATTGACATGTACTAGTGAGAAGAGTCGTAACTATTCGTTTGGTCAAATGATAGGAAAGGGAACTAGTAAAGATGAATTAAATAGTTATATGGAGAGGACAACTATTGAAGGATTAACTGCATTAAGAAGTATTCATAATATTATTACTGATAAAAATATTGATATTCCAATCATTAAATTAATATATGATATTGTTTATAATAATAAAGATTGTAAAGAAATAATTAATTTTTTAACAAAATAGAAAAGAACTGATTTGAAATACATTATTTTCATTCAGTTCTTTTTTAATATCATAATCATTAATTATTTAATGATTCTATATCTTCTTTTGATAATCCCGTACAATTAGTTATATCATCGATAGATAAATTGGTTTTTAATAGATTTTTTGCAACATCTAAGGCTTTGTTATTTAATCCTTGTTCAATTCCTTGCTCAATTCCTTGTTCAATTCCTTGTTCAATTCCCTTTTCCATGCCTTGATTAAACCCATGATCATATATACTTTGATTTTCTATTTCATATTCTTCTTCATTTGTTAAAAATTCAATAAACTCACTATCATCATTTAATCTATTTACTTCATTATTTAATTTAGACATATCTT
>CACZQD010000092.1 GCA_902783215.1 uncultured Erysipelotrichaceae bacterium | reverse complement strand
TGATGATAGTGAATTTGTTGAATTTTTAACAAATGAAGAAGAATATGCAATAGAAAATCAAAGTATATATGATCATGGATTTAATCAAGGCATGGAACAAGGAATTGAGCAAGGAATTGAACAAGGTATTGAAAAAAATAAATTAGATATTGCAAAAAATCTATTAAAAATGAATATCCCAATAAATGATATTGTAAAAGCAACTAATTTAACGAAAGAACAAATTGATGATTTGAAATAAGATAGATAAAAAATTTGTTTCATACTGTTACGATATATCATAAATTTTGTTAATAGAAAGAATTCAAGATAAAGCTTGAATTCTTTTAATTTACGTTTTAAAAAATGAGTAGAATAACATAGATGAATTATTAGATCGTTCTAGTTATAATAATTAATTCTATTTGGTAATATATGACAAAATTGTTTGATTAGTTAGGATATTAAATTATCTCTTTATAAAATAATGAATTTATAGTATAATCTTTATAGTTAGAGGTGACGCATGAATATTTATGGACAAAGTATTGAAGATTTAGAGATGTTTTTAGAAAGTAATGGAATGAAAAAGTTTAAAGCTAAACAGATATATGAGTGGTTATATGATAAAAGAATTAGTAATTTTGATGATATGAGAAATATTAGTAAGGAGACTATTGATCTTTTAAAGATTAATTATAATATGGATATGTTAAAGCTAATTAAACGTTTAGATGATGTTGATGTTTCTAAGTTTTTATTTGAACTTTTTGATGGGAATAGAATTGAAGCTGTATTGATGAACCACGATTATGGTAATAGTTTATGTATTTCAACTCAAGTAGGGTGCAATATGGGGTGTGCATTTTGTGAGAGTGGTCGTTTAAAAAAAGTTCGTAATTTAGATGCATATGAAATGGTTTTACAGATATTACAGATAGAAAAAATGGTTAATAAAAGAATTAGTCATCTTGTTTTAATGGGTATTGGGGAACCTTTTGATAATTATGATAATGTTATTAAGTTTATTGATATTATTAATCATCCTAAGGGTATTGCTTTAGGTAGTCGTCATATTACTATTTCAACTTGTGGTATTGTTCCTAAAATAAAAGAATTTATGAATTATGATAAGCAGGTTAATTTGGCTATTAGCTTACACGCTCCAAATAACGAAATACGTAATAAAATAATGAATATTAATAAGGTATATCCTATTGAACAATTAATTGATACTGTTAAGGAGTATATTAAAAAAACTAATAGACGTGTTACATTTGAATATATTATGCTTCGAGGTGTGAATGATAGCTTAGAGTGTGCGATAGAGTTAGCTAAATTACTTCGTGGTATTAATTGTTATGTTAATTTAATTCCTTATAATGAGACTAGTCATATTGAATTTAAAAAATCTTCTAAAGAAATGATATTAAAGTTTTATGATGCATTGAAAAAAGATAAAATAAATGTTACAATAAGAAGAGAATTTGGAAGTAAAGTTAGTGCTGCTTGTGGTCAATTAAGATCTAATTATGAGGAGGGCTTATGAAATATTGTTATTTAACTGATCCTGGAAGGGTTCGAGAACGAAATGAGGATAGTGTTGTTATTATTGAAAATGATAATGGCGAATATCTAATGGTAGTTGCCGATGGAATGGGTGGACATAAAGATGGAGAAGTAGCATCTAGTATTGCTATTACTCATATTGCAACTCGTTTTAAAGAAATTAGTAGTGTTGGGAATAAAGAAGATTGTATAAACTGGATTCAAGGTGTAGTAAAAGAAGCTAATGCACTTATTTATAAATATGTTTCCCTGCACCCAGAGAGTACAGGAATGGGAACAACGATGGTTTTATCTGTTCTCACACCATCATTTTTGCTAATTGGTAATATAGGTGATTCATCGGGATATGTTATTAAAAATAATAAACTTCATAAAATTACTATTGATCATACATTAGTTAATTTACTGGTGAAATCAGGTGAAATTACAGAAGAGGCAGCTAAAAATCATCCAAAGAAAAATGTTTTAATGAAAGCTCTAGGAGCTTCAACAGATGTTGAAATGGATATTTTTAATGTTGAATTAGGAGTTCAAGGAATATTTTTGTGTAGTGATGGTCTAACTAATATGTTAGATGATGATCAAATAATGAAGGTATTAAAAGAAAAAGTTCCTATTGAACAACAATTAGAAAAATTAGTTTTTAAAGCTAATAATCGTGGGGGTAGCGATAATATATCGATAGCTTATTTAAATAAGGAGGAAGATTAGTATGGTACAAAGAGGAGAATTAATCGATGATCGCTATAAGATAATAAAAACGATCGGTGAAGGTGGAATGGCTAATGTTTATTTAGCTTATGATACTATTTTAGAAAGAGAAGTAGCAGTAAAAATATTAAGGGGAGATTTAGCAGATGATGAAAAATTTGTTCGTCGATTTCAAAGAGAAGCTAATGCTGCCAGTTCTTTAAAGCATCCAAATATTGTGGAGATGTATGATGTTGGTGAAGATAAAGGACGTTATTTTATTGTTATGGAATATATAAGTGGTAAAACGTTAAAAAGTTTAATTAAAAAACGTGGTGCTTTAACACTACCAGAAGTACTAGATATAATGTCACAATTAACATCAGCTGTTGCTTGTGCCCATGATAGTTATATTATTCATCGTGATATAAAACCACAGAATGTAATGTTTTTAGAAGATGGACGTGTTAAAATAACTGATTTTGGAATTGCTATGGCACTGAATAGTAATGAACTTACACAAACTAATTCAGTTATGGGTTCAGTTCATTATCTTCCACCAGAACAAGCAAATGGATCTGGTTCAACAATGAAAAGTGATATATATTCATTAGGTATATTAATGTATGAATTGCTTACAGGCAAATTACCATTTAAGGGTGATAATGCTGTAGAAATTGCTATTAAACAGATGAAAAAGCCAATACCTAGTGTGAGAGAATATAATGATATGATTCCTCAAAGTGTTGAAAACATCATATTAAAAGCATGTGCAAAAAATCCAAAAAATCGTTATGATTCAGTTGTGGATATGTATGAAGATGTTAAAACAGCTTTAGATCCTTTAAAGAAAGATGAGGCACGTATAACATATAGATATCCTGAAAATGATTTAGATGATACGAAAGTAATGCCTAATTTAAAAGAGTTAAATACAAGAAGAGAAAGATCTGCTAATTTTGAAGAACCAGAAGAAGATATAAATCCTCAAAATAAAAAAAGAAAGCCTAAGAAAGGTGCGATTATTGGGGCAATAATTGCTGGTGTTGTTTTACTTGGTATTATCACAACTATTATTGTTGCTAAAAATACTAATACATTGGTTCAAATTCCAGATCATTTAGTAGGAAAAGATTATGATTTGGTTGAAGAAAAATTAGAAGATTTAGGACTCAATGTTAAAGAAAAAAAACAATATAGTGAAAAATATAAAAAAGATAAAGTTATAAATGTTAGACCAAAAGAAAAACGTAAAGTGAAAAAAGGTTCTACTGTAACTATTACTATTTCTAAAGGTGAAAAAACAGTAAAAATTGAAGACTATGTAGGTCAAGATGTTGAAGAGGTAACTAAAAAATTAGAAAAAGCTGGATTAGTAGTTAAAGCAACTGCTGAAAAGATTTCTAAAGATTCTTCAATTAAGGAAAATGCTATTATAAGTCAAAGTATTAGTGTAGGTCAAAAAGCTAAGTCAGGAGAAACTATTGAACTTACTTATGCAACATTAGTCACACTTTATCCAGATTTTGTTAATCAAAATTATTCAAGAAGTCAAGTAGAAACTTTCTGTAGTGATAATGGTATTACTTGTAACTTTAAAGAAAAAGCGACAACTGATAAAGCAGATGGTGCGATTATTGATCAAAGTAGAACAGCAGGAAGTGAACTTGAAAAAGGTCAGACTTTAGATATTACAATTGCAAAGATGCAAACATTTACAGTTAAATTCAATTTAAATGGTGGTACGGGTTCAATTAAAAGTCAAACAGTTAATAGTGGAGAAACAGCTGATGAACCTTTAGAACCAACAAAAGATGAATGTATTTTTAAAGGTTGGTATTTAAATAAAGTAAAATATAACTTTACGAAAGCTGTTAAATCGGATATAACTTTAATAGCTAATTGGGAATGTTAATGATAGGGAAAATTGTAAAACAAATAAGTAATGACTATACAGTCAAAGTAAAAGATAAATTATATGTATGTAAAGCTAGAGGAAAGTTTCGTGATATGAAACTTACTCCAATGGTAGGAGATAATGTTTTAATCGATGTTGAAAAATGCTACATAATGGATATTGAAAAGCGACAAAACAGTTTAGTTAGACCAGTAATTGCTAACGTTGATCAAGCTGTAATTGTTATGAGTACAACTATCCCTAGCTTTTCTCTTGATCTTTTAGATAGATTGCTTGCTATTATTGAATTTAATAATATTAAACCAATTATATATGTATCAAAGTTAGATTTATTAAATGATTCAGAGTTAGAAATTATAAAAACATATATTAATTATTATCAAAGCATTGGATATTCTGTATATACAGATTTGATTATTAAAGAAATATTTAAAAATAAAGTAACAGTTTTTGTTGGCCAAAGTGGAGCTGGAAAAAGTACATTATTAAATAAATTAGATAGTTCATTAAATTTAAAAACAGGAGAAGTATCTCAAGCTTTAGGCCGTGGTCGACATACCACACGACATGTTGAATTAATAGAATGTTTAGATGGGTTAATAGCTGATACTCCAGGGTTTTCTAAAATAGATTTTAGTGAAATGTCTAAAAGTGATATTAGGGATAATTTTATTGAATTTAATAACTATCGTGATACTTGTGAATATAAAGATTGTATGCACAATACAGAAACAAATTGTTCCGTTAAAGATAAAGTGAATGATGGTACAATACTGAAGTCTAGATACGATAACTATCTTAAATTTATAGAGAAAAGGTGAGAAAATGAAAATATCAGTATCATATTTATCATCAATTGATAATTTAGATAAAGTTATCGATAAATTAAATAATACATCTTGTGATTATCTTCATTGTGATATTATGGATAATATATTTGTTCCGAATATCACACCAAATTATGAGATTATTAATAATACGTTAAAAAATTTTCAAAAGAAAAAAGATGTTCATTTAATGGTTAAAGATGTTAAAAAATATGTTGATGTTTATAAGGATTTAAATCCAGAGTATATAACATTTCATCTCGAAGCAGGAGATAATATAAAAGAAATGATTAATTATATTAAATCTTTTAATATAAAAGTTGGTTTATCTATAAAACCCAATACTGGTGTGGATAGAATAATACCTTATTTAGGCTTAATTGATTTAGTATTAGTTATGAGTGTTGAACCAGGATTTGGAGGACAAGAATTTATTATAGATAGTATAAAAAAAGTTAATGAATTAAAAGAAATAAAAAATAATCAAAACTACAATTATATTATTGAAGTAGATGGTGGTATTAATAATACTAACATAGATATGTTATCAAGTGCTGATATGGTTGTTGTTGGAAGTTATATTACTAAAACAGATAATTATCAAGATCAAATTAATAAAATACTAAAATAATACTTGATTAATAAATAAAATTATTATATACTATTACATTGTTGGAGGGAAATATGAAAAAAAGTAAAAATATAAAAGAAGTTGTAATTAAAATTGAAGGAGAAAAATGGGCTAAAGCTTTAGATGATACATTTAAAGAAGTAAATAAAAATACTGAAATAGATGGCTTTAGAAAAGGAAAAGCACCTAAATCAGTATTCCTAAAAAAATATGGGATTGAATCTTTATTTATGAAAGCTGCTGAAAAGTGTATTGATGATGCATATGCTCAAATGATTGAAGAAAATAAAGATTTGCAAATTGCTGCTCAACCACTTGCTGATATTAAAAGTATTGATGAAAAATATATTGAATATGTCTTTACTTTAACTTTAAAACCAGAAGTAAAACTTGGTAAATATAAAGGATTAGGTATCAAGAAAGAAGAAGTTAAAGTAACTAAAAAAGAAATTGATGAAGAAATTGATCATATGCGTGAACAATACAAGGAAAATGTTGTCAAAGAAGGAAAAATTGAAAAAGGTGATATTGCTGTAATTGACTTTGAAGGATTTAAAGACGGTGTAGCATTTGAAGGTGGAAAGGGAGAAAACTATCCACTAGAAATTGGTTCTAATTCATTTATCCCTGGATTTGAAGATCAATTAATAGGATTAAAAGCAGGTGATGAAAAAGATGTAGAACTTTCTTTCCCTAAAGACTACCATGTCGAAGAATTAAAAGGACAACCAGTAGTATTTAAGGTAAAAGTAGAAGAAGTTAAAACAATTAAATTACCTGAATTAGATAAAGAATTCTTTGAAGATTTAGGCATGGAAGGTATCGAAACTAAAGAAGAATTATCAAAACAAGTAAAAGAAAATATTAAAACAAGAAAAGAATCAGAAGTTGAAGAAAAATATAATGATCAATTACTAGAAGCAATAGCTAAGGAAACAGAAATAGATATTCCAGATACAATGATTGATGAAGAATCACATCGTATGGTACATCAATTTGCTGATCATATTGCTATGCAAGGAATTAGTATTGAACAATTCTATCAAATGACAGGTTCTGATGAAGTAAAATTAAAAGAACAATATAAAGAAGAAGCAGAAAAAAGAATTAAATATCGTTTAATTTTAGATGAAATAGTAAAAGAAGAAAAAATTGAAGTATCAGATAAAGAAATCGATGAAAGAATTGATGAACTTGCTAAAAAATATAATATGACTAAAGAAGAAGTAAGAAAAGAATATGGTGACAATATTGACTATATTAAATATGATTTAGAAGTTCGTAAAGCATTCGATATAATAAAAGGTGAGTAATCATCTTTTTTT
>CACZQD010000091.1 GCA_902783215.1 uncultured Erysipelotrichaceae bacterium | reverse complement strand
TAATTAAAGAATATAATAAAATATATCAAAAATATAGCAAGAAATACTCGGATTCTGAATTAATATATAAGATTAAGAATAGGTTATATTCTAAAGGATTTAATTATGAAGATATAAAAAAAGAAGATCTGTTGTGATCTTCTTTATTATTCACTTTTTTCTGTTGTTGCTTCTGTATTTGTTGTATCAGTTGTTTTTTCTTTACTATTTTCTGTATCTTTTTTTAGGGCATCTTTTAATTTGTTTTTATATGCTTTCTTCATTTTAGTACTATTAATTTTGAAGTTATATTTACTTCTTAATTCATCCCATGCAGATGCACTTAATGTACTATCTTCTGAAAGTTTAGCTTCTGCAGCTTTTTTAATTACTTCATCTTTAACTTTACTTAAAGATTCTTTCTTTTTAGCACTTTTTCTTAAGATAATATAATATCCATATTCACTTTCAACTGGTTTAGCAGTATATTCTCCATCTTTTAATTCAGATGCAGCTTTCCAGAATGCACTGTCAACATCTTTTTTCATAATGTTTTTCTTTAAACCACCATCAGAATAACTACTATCAGCAGAATTATCATAAGCTAAATCTTCAAACTTTTCATCTAATTTTTTAGCATCATCTTTAACTTTATCTAATTTCTTAATTAAATCTTTAGCTGTTTGTTTAGCTTCATCTTTAGCTTTATCAGTATCTTTAGCGTCCTTATCTGGTTCAACAAGAATAACTCTAACTGTTAATTTTTCAGAATAATTATCATTATAATATTTTTTAATTTCTTTTTCAGTTAATTGTTCACCAATATATTTTTGAACTGCTAAAGTTTTCTTATAATCTTTTGTAACATATTCTTTAAATTCTTTTTCAGTTGTTACTCCTGAAATACCAACATAACTACTTAAGAAATCTTCAAAACTTTGTCCATAATATTTAGCATATTGTTTATAGTAATCAACTACTTGTTTAATATACTTTTCATTTTCCTTTGTTAATTTTGTTACTTCTTTTGAAGCTATGTATTCATCAATCATATTTGTTACATTTTCTAATCCATATGTATCAGATAGATTTTGATATAATTTATCAGCTGTAACTGTTAATCCGTCGATTGATGCTACTACATCTTTACCATTTTTTGTTTCTGGTACTCTTTTACATAGTGCGACAGTAATAATTATCGCAACTAAAGCAACAATTACAATACATGCAACATAAAATGCATTTTTGTATGCCCCTGGTTCTAATAATCCTTTGTTATTAGAATTCTTTTCTGCAGCAATTTTTTCTTTAATTTCTGCATTTTTATTTTCTTTTACTACTACATCTTTTTTATTTGTAGTTTTTTTACTTGCTGCAGTATTCTTTTTAGTTGAATTATTTGGTTTTCTGTTACCATTTTTTACTGTAGCTTTTTTTGCAGAATTATTTTTCTTAGCTGCGTTTTTTGTAGTACTTTTTCCAGTACTTTTCTTTTTGGTATTTTTCTTTTCTTCCATACCTTTCTCCTCCCTAAATACGATGTTCAACTTCATCATACATTTAATATCATAGCAAAAAAAAATATAAAAGACAAGTTTTTCTCTCACATATTCACATTTTTTTCATAAAATACTGTGAAAAGACAAAAAGGAGGAATGATTTATATGTGTTGTAATAACGGTATATCTGGTGCAGCTATAGTTTTAGTATTATTTATTCTTTTAATAATTATACTTGGAGCTTATATTTAAGGAGGTGTAATTATGAGTTGTAATAAGACTACTACCAATACCACTAATAATTGTGGAGGCTCAACTAATTGTAATAAGGGTAATAATACCTTTCTTATAATAGTAGTTCTTTATATCTTACTTGCAATTATTATTGGTTCATGTTTATTTTATTAAAATCTATCTTTTGATAGGTTTTTTTATTTAGATGGTTTAAATGTGTTAATTTAATGAAAAATTTATCAATTGTTTGGAAATAGTTGCTGAATATGTTATAATTTTAAAGAAAGGTTGATACTAAAATTGAATTTAGGTAGTAATTATGGAAACAAAAATAATAGATGGTTATAAAATAAAAAAGTTAGATAAAGAAACAATAGCTAGATATATAAGTAAAGTTTTCTCATCAGATGTTTATGTAGAGATTATAAAAAAGTTTAATACAAGAGAAGAAGCTATTTACTTTTCTAATAATATAAGCAAGATATTATTTGCTTATGTTTCTTCTACATCTGATATATATGTATCTAGTGCATATAAAATCATGAAAGATTATTTAAATAGCAATTTAGATATAAATGATTTTTATTTTAAAAAGGTGGTTCCTCAGTCATTAGATAAACTAGGTTATGATAAACATAAGATTTCAATAAAACAGATGGTAGATATATTTAAGCATATGTATCTAAATTCTAAAAATAATCAATTCTTTACGCATTCTTTTAATGGAGCTTTATACCCTTTGATTAGTAAAGAAGGATTAAATGGAGATAAAGAGTTATTTAAATCAGAATTTGAAACATTATCAAAAATATCTCACAGTCCATATAAAACAGGTAAATTATTTCTAACATCATTAGGAGGACATAGTATGCAATATGCAATACATTCTCCGGAAAGATTACATATGATGTTATCAGATCCTAGTATTAAGTTAGAGGATAATGAATCATTAAATGATTATTATAATAAGTGTTTGATAAAATTAACTAGTGGTTTAGATGATGAGATAAAAAAAAGAATTATTACAGCAGGAAAAACAATTATTGATTTTTATAGTTCAACTAATCAATCTTGTATTGCTATTGTTGGCCAAAGTCATGATTATAAATTAACAAAATCAGAGAACAACTTTTCATTTAATATATATGTTGGTTTAGCTAAATTAAGAATATCATTACTACCATATTTAAATAAAAATATTGATTTGAAAAATAGATATGATGATATGCTTGATAGTTTAAAAGAAGATAAATCAAATGCAATCGATAAGTTAATTGCTTTTAAGATTATGTTTGAAACAGAATATCCAAATAATCAAATAATAAAAAAAGGTTTAAAAGAGATGTTTAAAAAGACAATATTGGATAAATGTTTAAATAATTTTACTTATGATGGATTTGGTGATGGAATAGAGGCTAAAAATAATAAAATTGATATTGATCAAATAGCTATTGCGCGTTTTATTAATATCAATGATTTATATATATCAAAATATAACAATGATAAGAAAGTTAGGATGTGATAATATGGTATATTTAGATTATAGTGCGACAACGCCAACAGATGAGGATGTATTAAAAAGTTTTACTGAATCTTGTAAATTATTTGGTAATCCAAATTCACTGCACAAATTAGGTGTAGATTCGAAAAAATTAATTGATGATGCTACTAATCAAATAAAAAAATTACTTAATCTGACAGATGAAGATATAATATATACAAGTGGTGCGAGTGAATCAAATAATTTAGCGATTAAAGGACTTTGTGGCAAATATCCTAATCGAGGGAATCATATTATAACTACACCATTTGAACATTCATCTATTTATGGACCTATTAATTATTTAGTTGATAAGGGATATATGGTTGATTTTGTTAAGATTGATGATAATGGATTGGTTGATATAGAAAATTTAAAATCTTTAATAACTGATGATACTGTTTTAGTTAGTATTAATGCTGTTAATAGTGAGATAGGAATTAGACAACCGATTGAACAAATAGGAGAATTATTAAAAAAGTACCCAAAAATAACATTTCATGCTGATTTAACTCAAGCTATTGGAAAGATAGATATTGATACTAAGGATATTGATATGTTTAGTTTTACTGCTCATAAGTTTTTCGGTATAAAAGGTATAGGATGTTTAGTAAAGAAAAAGAAATTAATTATTGAACCATTAATACATGGCGGTAAAAGTACTACGGTATATAGAAGTGGCACGCCAATGACACAATTAATAGTTTCTATTTCTAAAGCTTTAAGATTGGCATTAGAAGATAAAGAAAGCAAATATAATAAGGTAAAAGAATTAAACGAATATTTAAAAGAAAAATTATCTAAATATGATAAAGTTTTTATCAATAGTAATAAATATTCTATTCCACATATTCTAAATATAAGTGTGATTGGTGTTAAACCAGAAACAATGCAACATGCCCTAGAAAGTGATGAAGTATATATATCTACTCAATCAGCCTGCTCTGTTTCTAATGCTCATTCTAAAGCAGTAATGTCTTTAACTAAAGATAAAGAAAGAGCAGCATCAAGTATACGGATTAGTATTAGTTATAAGACAGCTAAAGAAGAAATTGATTTGTTTTTAAAAAGTTTTGAAGATAAATATAATAAATTAACGAATTTGAGGTAATTATGAAGATAATAAGAATAAGTGCGATATGGTGTTCAAGTTGTATACTAATGAAATCACGATTTAATGATGTAATTAAGGATTACGATATTGAAGTCATTGATTATGATTATGATTTAGATAGTGATAAGATAGAAGAATATAATGTTGGTAATATATTACCAGTTTATATTAAAGGTGATGAAAGATTAGTTGGAGAACACTCTAAAGAAGAATTAAGAGAATTTATAGAAAGATGATAAAATGAAGAAATTAATAAAATTATTATTTACGTTAGTAGTAGTATTTACAAGTATAAGTATTGTTAAAGCTAAAGACTATGTGGATTTATATTTGTTTCATAGTGATTCTTGTCCACATTGTCAAGCAGAACGAAATTATTTAAATAAATTAGAAAAAAAATATGATTATTTAAAAGTACATGAGTATGAAATATCAAAGTATCCTAAATTAGTTGATAAAGTTCGTAAAGCTTATGAAATTGATAATAGTTATGTACCTTTAACTATAATAGGTAGTGATTATATAATAGGATATAGTCAGTCAATGAATGATCAATTTAAAGATTTAATTAAATCATACCACGATAATAAAGGTGGATATAATGTAGTACAAAAAATTATTGAAGGCAAAAATTATAAAAAGAATTTTGATAAAAATGGTAGTATATATAAAGGTGGTACTAGTAAATCAGTACCAATATTAGGTAAAGTTGATGCTAAATCTGTTTCACTGCCACTTATTGCTATGATAATTGGGTTTGTTGATGGATTTAATCCATGCGCGATGTGGGTTTTAATATTTTTAATTACGATGTTAATAAACATGAAAGATCGTAAAAAAATGTGGATATTAGGTGTTACCTTCATTGTTGCTAGTGCTTTAGTATACTTAATGTTTATGTTATCTTGGCTAACTATTATTTCTCAAGTTACTCAAACATGGTTTAAATATTTAATTGCTATAGTAGCTTTTGTAGGTGTCTTTATTAATCTAAAAAGTTATTTTAAAACTAGAAAGCAAGAAGCAGGTTGTGATGTTACAACAGCAAAAGATCGTAAAAAAATAATTAATCGCATTCAAAAAATATTAGCTGAAAAGAAATTTGCTTTAGCTATAATTGGTATTATTTTATTAGCCTTTTCCGTAAACTTAGTGGAACTGGCATGTTCTGCTGGATTACCAGTGTTATTTATCCAAATATTAAAATTAAATAGTTTAAGCGTATTTCAATATGGATTATATATATTTATCTATTTATTCTTCTTTATGATAGATGATTTATTAGTCTTTATCATTTGTATGATAACCTTAAAAGTAAAAGGTATATCTAACAAGTATACTAAATATTCTCATTTAATAGGTGGTATTATAATGCTTGTTATTGGACTTTTAATGGCTTTTAAAACAGATTGGTTAATGTTTAATTTTAAATAAAATATCATTCTTTACATTCACTTTACACATAAAAGTAACTTTTTGTTTTAAAAAGTTACTTTTTTGATATAATGGAGTTAGAGGTGATAAGAGTGGATACATTAATTAAAAATGCTTTAACAAAGGAGCTTATCCGTCAAAATGAAAATATTGAATTGATTGCATCTGAAAACTTTGTTTCAGAAGACATTTTAAAATTACAAGGAAGTATCTTCACAAATAAGTATGCTGAAGGATATCCTAATAAAAGATATTATGGTGGATGCGTTAATGTTGATGAGATTGAATCTTTAGCTATTAACTATGCTTGTGAACTATTCGATGTAAAATATGCTAATGTGCAGCCACATAGTGGTAGTAGTGCCAATATGGCTGTTTATCGAGCACTTTTAAAACCAGGTGATAAAGTTATGGGATTAAACTTGAGTCATGGAGGCCATTTAACTCATGGTTCACCAGTTAGTTTTAGTGGAATAGATTATGAAGTAATATATTATAAAGTAAATCCTGAAACAGAATTACTTGATTATGATGAAATAGAAAAAGTCGCAATAGAAAACAAACCACAAATGATTATTGCAGGTTTTAGTGCATATCCTAGAATTATTGATTTTAAAAGATTTCGTGAGATAGCAGATAAAGTAGGTGCTTATTTAATGGTTGATATGGCACATATTGCTGGATTAGTTGCAGCTGGTCTTCATCCATCTCCTATACCATTCGCACATGTAGTAACTTCAACTACTCATAAAACTTTAAGAGGTCCAAGGGGTGGATTGGTTTTAACAAACGATGAGGAAATTATTAAAAAAATTAATAAAACAATTTTTCCAGGAATTCAAGGTGGACCTTTGATGCATGTGATTGCTGCTAAGGCACAATGTTTTAAGGAAGCTATGAGTCCAAATTTTAAAGAATATCAAAGAAATGTTTTAGATAATATACAAGTGTTAAGTGAAACATTAAAAAATAATGGTTTCCGTATTGTAAGTGATGGAACTGATAATCATTTAATATTAGTTGATGTATCAAGTATTGATATAACAGGAAAAGAAGCCGAAGAAATGCTTGATGAGATTAATATTACTGTAAATAAAAATACAATTCCATATGATAAGGAAAAAGTAAATATTTGTAGTGGTATTCGTATTGGTTCGGCTGCTATGACGACTCGTGGATTAAAAAGTTCTGATTTTATTCAAATAGGTAATATAATTTCTAAATGCTTAAAAAGACAAGAAGAAAAAGATAAACTTAGGATAGAAGTTTTAAATATCACACAAAAATATCCAATATATAAGGAGGAAAATTATGAGTAATATTGTAAACGGAAAAGAAATGAGTGAAAAAATACTAAATGAAGTTAAACAAGAATTAAAATTTGAAATGATTAAGCCATCAGTGGCAGTAATTCAAATTGGAAATAATAGTGCCAGTGACAAATATGTTAGTAATAAAATGAAAGCTTGTGAAGATGTTGGAATATATTTTCGTCATCATCAATTTGAAGCTGGCACATCAGAACTAACTATTGTAAATAAAATTAAGGAACTAAATAATGATGACTATGTTAATGGAATCATTGTTCAATTACCTGTTCCGTCAAATTATAATGAAAAAAGATTAATTAATAGTATAATCAATAGTAAAGATGTAGATGGATTAACAGATATTAATGCAGGAAGATTAATACATGGGAAAAAGACGCTTATTCCATGTACTGCTATGGCAGTTATGGAAATACTTGATCAAAATAATGTTGAATTAAGTGGTAAAAATTTTGTGATTGTTGGAAGAGGAAAACTAGTTGGCAGACCATTAATGGAATTAATGTTAGAGCGTGATGCAACAGTGACTATTTGTCATTCTAAAACAGAAAATTTGAGTGAATATACTAAAAAGGCAGATATTCTTGTATCGGCAACAGGAATAAATAATTTAATAACTGCTGAAATGGTAAAAAAAGGTGTAATTGTAATTGATGTGGGAATAAACTTTGAAGAAGGAAAACAAAGTGGTGATGTAGATTTTGATAGTGTTAGTAAAAAAGCATCATTAATCACACCTAATCCAGGTGGAGTAGGACCAATGACGGTTGCTATGCTCATTAAAAATGTTATGACTTGTTTTCGCAATAAAAAGAAATGAAAAATAAATATTTTAGTAATGTAAGCATCAATATCATTTTGATCTGTATTATATTGATAATTGCTATTTTAACTAGTTGGTATGGGATTGATTTTAATAAGCTATTTAAAAAAACAAGTTCATTTTTCGAAAGTAATAATAATCTAGATAAAAAACAAAAAGCCTATTTAGATAAATGTATAGATGGAGATACATTTAAACTTTCAGTTAATAATAAAAAAATTAAAATTCGTCTGTTAGCTATTAATACTCCTGAGACTAATCATCCAACCAAAGGTGAAGAGTTATATGGTAAAGAAGCAAGTAATTATACTTGTAATACGCTAAAAAAAGCACAAAATATATTTATTCAATATGAAAAAGATTTATCCAAACAAGATAAATATAAGCGTTATTTAGCTTGGGTTTATGTAGATGATAAATTATTGCAAGAGATGTTAGTTAAAAATGGTTATGCAGAAGTAAAATATATATATGCTAAATATACATATACAGATAAATTGCTTAAAATAGAAAATGAAGTAAAGAAAAATCATTTAAAAATATGGCAAGATTATAAAGAAAAAAATTATGGTCAAGAAATATATTCATTAGTATATAAAAATGATAAATCTACTATGACTGTTGATGTAAATTCAGGTGAAGTTCCTGAAATAATTGAAAATCCTCATAAAAAGGGATATGTATTTGTGGGATGGACGAATAATAATAAACTATATGATTTATCAAAACCATTAAAGAATAACATAATAGTAAAAGCTATTTTTCAAAAAGAATAAACTATATATTCCAATCACGCTTAAAATGTGATATAATTTAATTGATGGCAAATGTTGTTTATAATCTATTATAATTTTTTTCTAATAAGAAACTAGATTCTTTTATCTTTTATTTAATTTGCCAT
>CACZQD010000090.1 GCA_902783215.1 uncultured Erysipelotrichaceae bacterium | reverse complement strand
TTGGAAGAAATAATTAATTATATTAATAATTTTAAGATAGAAGATAGTCATATTAATTATTTAAGAAAACAAAATAAATTTAGTGAAGAGTTTTTAAACTACTTAAGTAATATTAAATTTACAGGTAATATCTATGCTACTCCAGATGGAACAGCTATATTTCCAAATGAACCAGTTATTACGGTAGAAGCTCCAATTATTGAAGCTCAATTAATTGAAACTGCCTTGCTTGCATGTTTTAATCATGGTACGCTTGTAACGACTAAAGCTAAAAGGATTACAGAGGCTGCTAAAAGTATTCCTGTTATGGAATTTGGAGCTAGAAGAGCTAGGGGAATTGATTCAGCTATTGAAGCCTCTAAACATGCTTTTGTTGGCGGATGTGTTGGAACAAGTAATGTTGAAGCTGGTATTGAGTATGATATTCCAATTATGGGTACAATGGCTCATTCAATGATTTGCGATGCCGAGAGTGAATATCAAGCGTTCTTAGATTATGCCAAAAGTAATCCTTATGATTGTGTTTTCTTGGTTGATACGTATGATACTTTAAAATGTGGTATACCTAATGCTATTAAGGTAGCTAATGAATATCTAAAACCAAATGGGTATCCATTTAAAGGTATTAGAATTGACTCAGGTGATTTAGCTTATCTATCTAAAGAAGCACGAAAGATGCTAGATAAAGCAGGATATCCTGATGCTAAAATATGTTTGTCAAATGGATTAGATGAAGATACAATTGAAACTTTAATTAACCAAGGTGCTTATATTGATTCAATTGGTGCTGGTGATAATATTGCTGCTTCTAAAGAACGTGTTGGAGGTGTATATAAATTAGTAGCTGTTGAAGAAAATGGTAAAATAAAACCTCGTATTAAAGTAAGTAATGATAGTATTAAAACTATTAATCCTGGATACAAGAAGTTTTACCGTTTCTACAATAAAGAAACTGGTTATGCTTTAGGTGATGTAATAGCTTTAGCCGATGAAGTAATACCAAAAGATAAATTTGTTTTAGTGGATCCAGTAGAGATTTGGAAACGTCAAGAAATAACTAATTATAATGTTCGTGAGATGAAGATTCCAATTTTTATAGATGGTAAACAAGTATATGAAATTCCGAATATTAAAGATCGTCAAAAGTATTGTCAGGAAGAATATCAAACTCTTTATCCAGAAGTTACAAGAACAAAAAAACCACATGGTTATTATGTTGACTTAACTTATAAATTAAGACAACTAAAACAGCAACTAATTGATGAAAAAAGAGATAAAGTAAAAGTTAAAAAATATGGTGAATAAGATAATTATAAAAAATTATATGAAAGGAAGATAATATGTTTAATGGAAAAAATATTAGTGAAAGAATAATAGAATTTATTAGAGATTATTATCAAAATAATAATTTGAAGGGGGTAGTTATTGGCATTTCTGGAGGTAAGGATTCGGCAGTAGTAGCAGGATTGTTTGCTAAAGCGATTGGTCCTGAAAATATTCAAGGGATTTGGATGCCTTGTCATTCTAAAGAACAAGATAAAGAAAACGCCTATAAAGTGGCTGAATATTTTGGATTTAATATTGTCGATGTTGATTTAACTAAAACATATGATAATTATGTTGAACAAATTAAAAGAACATATCCAGATGTTCAAGACAATAATTTAATTGATGCAAATATCAATATTAAACCAAGACTTAGAATGGCTACTCTTTACTATAATGCCGCTTTAATGTCAAGTTTAAAAGGAGGTACATATATAGTTCCAGGAACATCAAATGCTTGTGAATTATTTGTTGGATACTTTACAAAAGGTGGTGACAGTGTATCAGATATTCAAGTGTTAGCTGATTTAACTGTTGAAGAAGTAATTGAAGTAGGTAAAGCTATAGGGGTGCCTGATCAAGTTTTATATAAAGCTCCAGATGATGGTTTATCTGGATTAACAGATGAGGAAAAATTAGGAGTTAAATATAATGATATAGCTAAAGTTATTGAGGGAAAAGATGTAATAGATAAAGAAAAGATTATGAGATTACATAAAAATAATCTTCACAAATTTAGTGTACCAGTATTTAGAAAGTAGGGTTATAATGAAGATAGGAATATTTGTTGGGACATTTAATCCAGTTCATAAAGGTCATATTTATTTAGTTCGTGAATTAATAAAAAACGCTTATTGTGATAAGGTATTTATTGTTCCAACAGGTGCCTATTGGGATAAACAAGATATAGTACCTTTAAAACATCGAATTAATATGTTAAAATTTTATGAAACAGAAGAAATTATTATTGATACAGTAAATAATCAACAAGAATATACATATCAGATTATGGATATCTATCATCAAAAATATCCTCAAGATATTATTAAATTAATAATTGGCGCGGATAACTTAAAAAGATTTAATGAGTGGAAAAACTATCAAAAAATATTAGATTATGGAGTTATTGTTATTTCTAGAGATAAGATAAATTGTCAAAATATGTTTAAAAATGTGGACATTGCTGCTATTAGTGAGTATAATATATCTTCTACAGAAGTCAGACATGATAAGGAAAAGCAAAAAAAGTACCTTGATAAAAAAGTCTTAAAATATATTAAGGATAATAGTTTATATGATTAGGAGGAAAATATGTTAGGAGCAATTATTGGAGATGCTGCTGGAGCAGATTATGAAGTATTAGAAGTTCAAAAATTAAAGCAAGGTAAGATAAGAACTTATGAAGAACGAATGAAAATTATGGATCCTAATATCCCGTTACTTAATGAAAAATTTGAAACTACTGATGATTCTTGTTTAACGGTTGCAATTGCTGATGCTATATTAAATAATAAATCATATGCTGATACTTTAAAAGAATATGGAATGTTAGAGATGCAATTAGGACTTGATAAATATGGAAGAAGTCGTTTTGGTAAAGGTTTTATTAAATGGTTAGAAGGAAATAGTGAGGGTACTAGTTATGGTAATGGATGTGCGATGAGAATAGGACCAGTTGGCTATTTATTTGATAGTATTGAAAAAATAAAGTATCAGTCTTATCTTGCTACTATTCCATCACACAATCACCCAGAAAGTAAATTATGTGCTGAAGCAGTAGCGATATCTATTTATGCGCTTCGTAAAGGTGTTACTAAGAAACTATTAAGAGATTATTTAAATAAAAATTATTTTAATGTTGAGTTTGATCTAGAAGATTTAAGGCATAATTATTCTTTTACGTCAAGAGCTATTAATTCGGTACCACAAGCTATATTTTGTTTTTTAGTATCTAATAGTTTTGAAGATGCTATTAGAATATCTCTATCGATTGGAGGAGATGCAGATACCATAGCTTGTATCACTGGTAGTTTAGCAGAAAGTTATTATGGATTAGATGAACAGTTAGTTAAGAATGTAAAACCATATTTAAAAGATTATATGAAACCAGTTATAAATCAATTTTATAAAGAAGTTAATAAACAAAAAGTATTGAAATAATACATTATATAGTGATACAATAAAAAAAAGAATAAAGGAGTGTAATATGAAGAAATTGGTTGAAACTTTAATAAAGAATAATAAAACAATTGCTACTATGGAATCATGTACTGGTGGTGGATTAGCTAATGCTATTACCAATATTGAAAGAGCTAGTGAAGTATTAAAATTTAGTGCTGTAACATATTCTAATGAATATAAAATTAAAATGGGTGTGGATAGTGAAGTAATTGATAAATATAGTGTATATAGTATTGAAACAGCTAGAGAAATGGCCCAAAATATATCTAAATTTACAGATAGTGATTATGGAATTGGTATTACTGGTAAGTTAAATAGAGTAGATAAATATAATCCTTTTGGTAAAGATAATATCGTTTTTGTAAGTATTTATGATAAGGATAATGATAAATATTATGATATGAATATAGAAGCTAAATTAGGAAGTCGAAAAGAAAACAAAGAAGTTATTATTGAATTAATAAAAGAAAAATTATTAACAATAATCTAGATAGAAAGAGGGAGATAATATGATAAAGAATTTAATACTTCATCTTCATACAGTAAATAAACACAGATGGTTAGTTTTTAAATTGTGTTGTAAAGCTGGTATTCCATTTCGTGGTTTAGTACATGATTTATCAAAATTTTCTCCTACTGAACTATTTGAAAGTGCAAAGTATTTTAAAGGTGATAAAAGTCCAATCTCTTATTGTAAGAAAGATAAAGGATATAGCAATGCCTGGCTTCATCATAAAGCCAACAATAAGCATCATGCTCAATATTGGTATGATGAATTAGCCCCACAAAAAGCGGCTTTAATTCCTTATAAATATACGGTTGAAATGATTTGTGATACTTTAGCAGCTGGAATGACTTATCAAAAAGACAAGTGGACTAAAGACTATCAATTAAACTATTATTTAAATAAAGAGCATCGTGATATACTTAACCCAATTATTGATGAAATACTTGTTGATGTATACACTAAGGTTAGTGAAGAAGGATTAAAAGTAATAAATCATAAGCAATTAAAAAAGATATATTATGATCATGTTAGGGGTGATAAAAATGATCAAAAACATCAAAATATTTCCTAATAATAATTCTAGATCTATTAAACTAGCTAAGTTAATTAAAGAACAATTTCTCAGGAATGGATTTAATGTTGTTAATGATAATTATGAATTGGGTATTGCTGTAGGTGGAGATGGGTCATTTTTACGAATGGTTAAAGATAATAATTTTAATAGTGATATTTATTATATTGGTGTTAATTCTGGACATTTAGGATTTTTGCAGGAATTAAAAGAAAGTGATATTAATTTGTTTATTCACGAATTAATAAATAATAAATATAAAGTTGAAGAAATAGGTATTCAAGAAACAGTTGTTAATCACGATAGAGAAACATCTCACTTTTATTCGCTAAATGATATAGTTGTTAGAAGTCAAGATTTAAAAATAGTTAAGTTGAATATATCGTTTGATAAAGATTATCTAGAAACGTTTGCTGGTGATGGAGTACTTATTGCAACATCAACAGGATCAACAGCTTATAATACTAGTTTAGGAGGAAGTATTGTTTATAATACTTTTAAATCATTACAAATTACCCCAATTGCTCCAATGTCATCAAGTTCCTATCGATCTTTAATTTCATCAGTTATTATTCCTGATAAGATGGTAATTAAAATAGAACCGGTTAACAATAATAATTTGATTATTCAAATTGATGGTGAAAATAAAATATATAATAATACCGAGAGTATTGAGACTAAAATAGATAAAAAGCAGATAAAGTGTATGCGTTTAAGTCATTATAATTTTCCACAAAAGATAAATGATAAATTATTGAAATAGATAAGTTGCACACCATCTTAAAAAATGGTATACTAATTTCAGATTAAATGATAATAAAAAGGAGTAAATATGGAGTATAAATCAGAAGAAGAATTTTTAAAGAATTATAACAGTGATGAGTTTGAAAAATTATCTCTAACTGCTGATATATTAATATTTAGTATATCAAATGAACAGACTAATAATTATCGTAAACTAGGTAAAAAACATTTTAGTGTACTTTTAGTTAAAAGAGATAACTATCCTTTTAAAGATAAATGGTGTTTACCAGGTGGATTTATAGGAATAGATGAAGATATCGAAACAGCTGCTAAAAGAATATTAAAAGATGAAGCAAATATTAAGGATATATATTTAGAACAATTATATACCTATAGTGATCCTAAAAGAGATCCAAGAATGCGTGTTATATCTACATCATATATGGCTTTAATTGATAAAAATAGGTTAAATACAAAATTAACTAATAATGCATCTTGGTTTAATATTACTTATTTTCAAGATGAAAAAAGCTTTAATGTAACTTTAGATAATGGGGAAGAAATATTAAAATTTAAAATTAAGAAAACTTTAAGAGAACAGACAACTGATAGATATAAATTTACAATCTTGGAAAATAAATCAATAGCTTTTGATCATCCATTAGTAATAGTTAGTGGTATTGAAAGATTAAAAAATAAAATAGAGTATACTGATGTAGTTTTTAATATGATGCCAGAATATTTTACTTTAGGAGAATTACAACAAGTATATGAACTTATTCTAGGTAAAAAATTATTGGATCCAGCATTTAGAAGAATAATCAAACATAAGGTTGAAAAAACAGATAAGATTCAAACAGGTGGTGGACATCGCCCATCAGCTATGTTTAGATATAAAAAGAGGTAATTATGTTATTTATAGAATATAATAAGTGTTCAACTTGTAAAAGAGCTAAAAAGTTTTTAGATGATCATAATATTGATTATATTGATCGACCAATTAAAGAAGAAAATCCTACTTATGAAGAAATAAGTAATTGGATCAAAAAGTATAATATAGATATCAAAAAACTTTTTAATACCAGTGGATTAAAATATCGTGAATTAAACTTAAAAGATAGATTAACTAGTATGACTGATAATGAAAAAATTAATTTATTATCTAGTGATGGAATGTTAGTAAAAAGGCCACTATTAATTAGTGATGATCAAATATTAATAGGATTTAAAGAACAACAATGGAATAACTTATTATAAATAAATAAAAAAATTTTTATAAAGTAATTTAAAAATATTTAAATTGCTTTTATTTTTTGGTAAAATAAGTATTGGTGGTATTATGGACAGTAAATTAGAGCTTTTATTAGATACAATAGGAATAGAAGACAAAAGTTATTTTGATGGAGGAAAGTTAATTAAAATAATTGGTAATCAAAATAGAGATAAGTATTGTTTTTATATTAATTTAAATACTAATTTACCAGTTGATATTTATGAACTTTTTATTAATAAATTAAAAGATAATTATAGTGATTATAAGTGTAGAGTATCAATAACTGTTGACAGTATAAATAAAGAATATGTTATGTTTTACTATACATATTTAATTAAAAGATATAGCAAAAAATGTCCAATGCTATCGATGTTTTTAGATAGTAAAGCAACTATTGATGATGATTTAATTAAAATATATGTTGGTAATAAGGTTGAAGAAGATAAGATTAATGATTTAAAAGATACATTAATTAATGATTTTTATGACATAGGATATAGTATAAATATTGATACAGTGTTGGATGAGTCTGAAAAACAAGCAATAGATGATGAGATAAATAAAACTATTGAGGCTAATAGTCATATATCAAAAGAAAGATTTGAAAAAAAAGATGAAGTAGTTGAAGAGAAAGTTAATCCATATAAAAAACAGTTTAAACCTAAACCTGTTATAACAGATGAAGATCCTAATGCTTTATATGGAAGATTAATTGATGCTCACCCAATACGTGTTGATACGATTAGTGAGGCTAAAAATAATATTACTGTTGAATGTGAAGTTTTTGGACTTGACGTTCGTGATACGAGAACAGATTTAAAGATTATTACTATGAAGTTGACTGATAATACGGATAGTATTTATGGTAAGATGTTTGTCCATGGTGATGAACAATTAAGTGATATTACTAGTGTGGTTAAAGCAGGTAAATATTACAAATTTCGAGGTAATGTTAAGGAAGATAAATATTCTAATGAACTGGCTTTAAATATTAATGATATTAATGTTAGTAATATTGTTAAAGAAGAACGTATTGATGATGCGGAAATAAAAAGAGTAGAACTTCATGCTCATACAATGATGAGTCAAATGGATGGTATTACTCATTTAGATTTAGGTAAACATACTTGTCAATTGGTTGAACAGTGTATTAAGATGGGCTATAAAGGTGTTGCTATTACTGACCATAATGGATGTCAAGCCTTTCCAATTTCCTTTGGTATTATTAAAGGTCATAATAAAAAAATTAGAAAAGGTATTAAAGAAAAAATTGATGAGTTGAAAAAAGAAATTGAAGAAAAAGGAGAGACTGAAGAATTAGTTAGCCAATTAAATAAACAATTAGAGTTAGAAAAGAATCCACCAATATTTAAAGGATTGTACGGAACAGAATTAACTTTAGTAGATGATACAGTTGATATTGTTGTTCGTCCAACTGATCAAGAATTATTTAAGCAAGAATATGTTGTATTTGATACAGAGACAACTGGTTTTAATGCTGGTGGATCTGATCAAATGATTGAAATTGGTGCAGTTAAGATTAAAGATGGTGTTATTACAGATCGTTTTGATGAGTTGATTGATCCTGGTAGACATATTCCGGATAAAATTACTGAATTAACACAAATTACAGATGATATGGTTAAGGGTAAACCTAGTGAGGAAGAAATTACTAAGAAATTCTTAGAATGGACTGGCGATTTACCAATGGTTGCTCATAATGCTAAGTTTGATATTTCTTTTATTGAAATGGCTATGAGAAAGTATAATTTAGGTGAATTTAAGAATACGGTTATTGATACTTTAGAGTTATCTCGTACTTTAGATCAAGGTTTTGCGCGTCATGGACTTAGTGCATTAGTAAAAAGATATAATGTTCCTTGGGAAGAAGATGCTCATCACCGAGCTGATTATGATGCCGAAGGTACAGCTTTGGTATTTGCTAAAATGCTTAATAAACTTAAATCATTAAAGTTTGATACGATTAAATCATTAGATAAATTAGTTTCTAAAGATGAAATACATAAGTTTGGACGTACATATCATTTTAATGCTATTGCTTTAAATCAAAAAGGATTAAAAAATCTATTTGAAATTATTTCTTTAGCTAATACAGTGTATATTTATAAAACGCCAAGAATATTACGTAGTAAACTAAATGAACTACGAGAAGGTTTATTAATTGGTAGTGGATGTTATGAAAGTGAAGTTTTTTCTGCTGCTAGAAGTAAAGAAGGAGAAGAACTTACTAATGTAATTAATTTCTATGATTATGTAGAAGTTCAACCGGTTGAAGTATACGATCATTTACTTCAAATGGGTGATTTTAAAAGCACTAATGAACTACAAGAACATTTAAAAAAGATTATTAATGCCACAATTGAATCAGGAAAAATAATGGTTGCAACAGGTGATGTTCATCATTTCGATCGTGAAGATCGTATATACAGGAAAATAATTGTTAATCAAAAAGTACCAGGTGGAGGAAGACATCCACTAGCTAAAAGGGATATTAAAGAAATTCCTTCTCAGCACTTCCGTACTACCAGAGAAATGTTAGATGATTTTGAATTTGTAGGTTCTGATTTAGCTTATCAAATTGTAGTTGAAAATACTAATAAAATTCTCGATATGGTTGATGAAATAGAAGTAATACCTGATACAGGAGGAACACCTTTTTCTCCACGTGTTAAAAGCGATGATGGTTTGAGTTACTTAGATTGTCCTCGTGTGGTTACAGATTTAGTATATGATAAGGCTAAAGAATGGTATGGAGAACCTTTGCCACATTCGATTGAAGAGAGAATTGCAACAGAACTTTATGGAGATATTGTTCTAAATACGATCAAAAAGCAATTATCTGATTTAGAAGACAAAGAATTAGAAGATAAAGCATTTACAGAACTTCACAACTTGATTATTAAAGGTTCAGATGCAGTTAAAGAATTAGTTCGTAATGATATAAAGAAAGATAATCCAGATTTAGATGATGATCAAATAGAGGATAAGTTAAAAAAATCATTAGGTGGAGTAATAGGTGCGGGATTTGATCCAATATATTTAATTGCTCAAAGACTTGTAAAACACTCTAATGATGAGGGATTCTTGGTTGGATCACGTGGTTCTGTTGGTTCTAGCTTTGTTGCTACTTTAATGGGTATTACTGAAGTAAATCCACTTTCTGCTCATTATCGTTGTAGTGAGTGCAAATTAAGCATATTTGATGATGATAATGGTAATTCTTTGGGAGCTACATACTCATCAGGATTTGATTTACCTGATAAAGAATGTCCAAATTGTCATATTCCAATGATAAAAGATGGACAAGATATGCCATTTGCAACATTCTTAGGATTTAATGCTGATAAAGTACCAGATATAGATCTTAATTTCTCTGATTTAAATCAAGCAAGTGCTCATGCCTATACAAAAGTATTATTTGGAGAAGATAATGTTTACCGTGCAGGTACAATTGGTAC
>CACZQD010000089.1 GCA_902783215.1 uncultured Erysipelotrichaceae bacterium | reverse complement strand
TTCATTATCAATAATAATAATATTAATTAAGCCATTATCAATTTCTTCTTTTTTTAAAGTATAATTAACTATATTTTTTAGATTATCTAAATCAACTATTTCATTTGTTTCATTAACAACTTCTATTTTATTCATATACATCACTATACTAATTATAATACAAAATTAATAAAAAAAAAAGTAAATTTATATTTTTTTACTTTTTTATATCTTTAATTGATAATAATTTAAGGAATTGGATATTCATCTAATACTGATGCTGTACCACTGGTTTGAAAATCTGATACATTATTAAAATATATATTAAAGTTACTTTTCCTATCTACTCCACTTCCATTAATATTTAAGCTTTGTGTGAAGACTGCATATTCTATAGCTATTATTCCTATAAATATAAAAGCACCTGTTCCTATTAATATTTTCTTTCTATATCTATCTGTCATACCTCCAACTCCTACTTTCTACAAATATAGTAACATTTTTTGTTTATTTCTAGACTTTTGAAAAAATAAGTAAAAAAATTTGTACTAATGTTTAGCAATAATTATTCTTAAAAAAGGAAATACAATTCTTTTGTTGAATAATATACATGAGAGGAGTAATACTAATGAATAATAAAATTGTACAAGATAATATTAAAGTTGAAGATTTAATCTATGAAATCAGGGGTAAACAGGTAATGTTAGATTCGGATTTAGCTAGATTATATAAATGTACAAATGGTACAAAAGATATAAATAAAGCTGTTAAAAGAAATATTAATAAATTTCCTGATGATTTTTACTTTAAATTGAATGATAGTGATATGGAAAATTTTTGGTTCCAACTTGGAACCAAAAAAATTGACATAGAAACTAGAGGTGGTCGTTATAAAAATCCTTATGTTTTTACAGAACAAGGAATAGCAATGTTAGCTTCTATTTTACATACTAATATCGCTGATGAAATCAGTATTAGAATAATGAGAGCCTTTATATCCATGAGACATTACATTAGTAATAATCTAATTGAACAAAAATATATTAATAATTTAGTATTAGAAAACAAAGAAAGTATTAAAGAAATTAAAACAGATGTAAAATTATTACAAGAATCCTTTAATAAATTTGAAGAAAAAAGAAAGATTAATGAAATATATTTTAATGGTCAAATATTTGATGCCTACTCTAAAATAAAAGAAATATTTAAAGAAGCAAATAATAATTTGATAATTATTGATGCTTATGCTGATAATACTATCCTTAATATTATTAAAACACTAAATATTAGTGTTACTATTATTACAAAACAAAATAATCTTTTAACTAATCAAGATATAAATAAATACAATAAACAATACCATAATCTAAAAGTAATATTTAATAATACATTCCATGATAGATATTTTATACTAGATAATTCTTTAATATATCATTGTGGAGCAAGTATTAATAGAATTGGTTATAAAACTTTTTCTATTACTTTATTAAGTGATAAAGAAGTATGTGAATTGTTAATAAATAAAATTAATACATTATTTTTTTAATAAATAACCTATTAATGAGCCAATTACATTTAATAATATATCATCAATATCAAAAACACGTCCAATTAATAATTGAACTATTTCAATAGAAAGAGAAAATATTAGACTAATTAATATTGTTTTAAATATATTTAGATTAAACTCTTCTTTTATTAATATCCCAAATGGAATAAATATAATAATATTACCTAGTACATTTTTAAAGAATAAATCACTACCTACTGGATATCTAAATATTTCTCTAAATAACAACAAATTTATTTCAGGATTAAAATCTAATAAACCATCATAAGTAACAACATAAAAAAGAAATATAAAATAAATAATATAAAATAAGTAATAAATATCTTTCAGAGAATAATTCTTATGATGTTTATTATTATATAGTACCCTTAATATCATAAATAAAACGATTATTAAAACTATTATAGGTATAATATCTCTAATTATTAATCGCATTATTATCTTCTTCTTTATATTCTTCTATATTTTGATAATCAGTTATATTTTCACAAACCGTATAAAATATTTTTGAATTTAATATATTATTATTTATCTCATAATCTAATACTTTATAATCAATGATATATTCATTTTTTTTCAACTTTTTACTTAGTTTTTTCCTTCCTTCTTTAATGGCTTGTTCTAAAGCTTGTTTAGGTTTATACTTTTTATCAATTATTTTTGTTTCATATTGTATTTGTTTTTCTAATTTAAATGGTAATATATTATTTTTTAAAATCGTATGGTGTTTTATTTTTTTTGTTTCATATTTATTAAAAATTAAAATATCAATACTTTTATTTAATAATTTAAAAGTATATACTGACTTTTTTTTACCCGTTTTATACTCATGATAATAATGCATTGGATATTTTATACTAAGAGTATACCAAACCTCACCATATACCTTACCAGTTGCAGATACCGTATCCATAATCTTATCATTTAAATGAATATATCCTGATACAATAATATCTCCTTTATGGACATAAGAACCTTTATCTTTAATTATTTCTCCTTTCCTCACATCTAATTTATAGATAATAGCATTCTTTTTAGCAATTATATCTCTAAATGATGTATTAACCTTCTTTTTATTCTCAATTCTTGGTTCATATCTAATTATATATTTAGTACCTTGATTTTCTATTTCAATCCAATCTATTTCATGACGATACTTATTTAATATTAACTTCTTAATTCTTTGTAAATCTTTATAATCTTTTTTAAATTTATATTTAGATATTCCATTCACTTTAAGTTCTTTCATAATTTTATTTTTCATATTTTTATCATTTGTAATGACATCAATACTAAATATCATATGACTTAAAACAATAATAATTGATAAACATAATAAAACCAATATAATAATATACTTATTATAATTAATCTTATTTTTGATATTTTTTATTCCATGATATTTAAGTATTTCTATGTCATAAATTGTTTTTAATTCGTCTATTGTTTTTAAATCTTTATCAAAAATAGTAATTATTATTTCACTATTAGAATTATATTTAATACTTATTAGCTCAATATTATGCCTATTTAATTTATAGATAAAATTATATATATTTTTACCACTTACTTTAATCGTTACTGTACTAGTTAATGGATTAATAATATCACCTGAATTCTATATTAATAATTTTACCTTCAATTAATATTTCATTATTCATTAGTTTAGATACTACTAAAGATTTACCCTTAATAACCACTTGTCCATCATTATAATTTATCAAAACTCTATTATTATCAAAATGACCTATTGATTCATAATTAACAATATTAATTCGATTATTAAGAAAAGTTAATTTAAACTCTTCTTCCAATATATATGATCTAATACTATTAATGATACGCATTATATCACCTATAAAAGTATACTCTGATGTATAAAAAAAAGAACTTATTTTTTTATAAGCTCTTTTATCTTATCTTCTCTCTCAATTAATATACTACATAATTCATTAATATAATTATCATTACAATCATTTCTAAAAGCATCTTTCATATATTTAATTAAAGAATTATAACTATCTTTTTTATCATACCAAAGTCCTGTATTACGTAGTGTGGATACACTATCTTTAATATTTTTAATATCAATTGATTTAGCAAGCTCTGGAATATAATGAATTAACTGAGGTACATTTAGATTTTGTAACATCAATGGATATACTCTTAAATAATAATCATCTATCTCCGATTTTAATAATTTTAAATAGGCTAAAACTCCTTTAATAACAGGATTTTCAACACATCTATTATTAAGAAATACCTTATCATTATTAATATCTATTAAATTATTTAATTCAACAATATTCTTAATACTATAACCAGTAAAAGGAAATGGCATTCCAATAATACTTGTTTCATATAATACTATTTTAGAAGCAATTGTATCTTTAATATTAGAATCTAGATTTTCAATACCAATTACAACATTATTAGAATCAAAAATAACTACATTTGAATTATTAAGTGTGGGGACATATTTATAATTATCATCATAATTTATTACTTGATTCCAATCAAGACCAAATTCACGACATTTTTTCTCAAATTTTTCCATGATATCACCTCTTGAGGTGCATATTATAGCACACAATAAGATAAATAACAATGATTTTATTCTAATTAATTTACTAATTAAAACTGATGCATTAATTCAAATAAGCCAATATCATTTTCTAATTTATCTAAATAATTATTACCTAAATACTTTACTAATTTATTAAACTTCTTTTTAAATGTTTGATAATGATAAAAGAATAGATCAATATATCCTAATAATATATCATTGGCATAATATATTCCATTTTCTAATAAATAATTATATATTAATAAAGTATTATCAATATCTATTTTATTTATAACTTCTAAATCAAAATTATTAATAATGTTTTCTAAATCTTGATTATTAAATGTTTCCATACTTTTTCTCACTTTCAAAGTTTTCTGGTATTGGATATAGTTTTATTAAATTATTAATATCTATCTTATACTTATTCTTTAATGTTGCATTGGAACAATTATAAAATATATGAAGTTTACCATCTATAACTGATGGTATATGTCTTTCATTTAGGAAGGAATTAATCGCATAAATATGACTTGGGGTTTTAGCTAAATAACTAGTAGTTAAATATTTATCAATATCCAATTTTTCAGCAATTATAATTAACGATTCTATTTGACTCTTTGTCTTACATAAAATAGTTGGCGTTAATAATGAAATAAAACGATTATCATTCCAAATATCCATGCTTAATATTTCTTTTATTTTTTGCGGGTTAGAATTCCATATAACAGGAGATAACAAAGATGTAAATTTTTCATCTTGCCAATATGGTAAACTAATAATATCAATTACATTTTGATAATTACTATTCCAAATAGATGAAGTAAGTGTATCTTTAAAAGGTGGTTTATTCCATACATCTAATGTTAAAATATTTACTATCTCCTGATAATTACTTGACCATATAGTTGGAGTTAATAAAGTCTTATATTGATCTTCCTTCCAATATGGTAAACTTAAAATATTATTTATTTCTTCGGCATTTTTATTCCATATATTTGAAGTTAATAATGATTTATATTTTTCTTCAGTCCAATATGGTAGTTCTAATATTTGCTTTATTTGATTATATTTTAAAAGCCATATATTAGGACTTAAAATATTTTTAAATTTGGGATCTTTTAATTGTTTAATATTAAGTATTTTATCAATTTCACTAGGATCAGCATTCCAAATAGATGGAGTGATTAAAGTTTTATATTTTTTATCCTTTAAACATTCTAGTGATAAAATTTTCTTTACCTTACTTGGTGTAACTTTCCAAATAGAAGTTTTTAATAAATTATCATAAACATCATCTTGCCAATATGGTAATTCTAATATTTCAACTACATTATTTAAATTATTTCGCCATATATTTGAAGTTAATAATGGTTTAAATTTTGGATTATCCCAAACTTCCAGTTTAAGTATTTGTTTTACTTGACTTACTTCACATCTCCATATATTTGGAGTAAGTAAAGATGAAAATTTTGGATCATTCCAATCATTAAGACTTATTATTTCTTTAACCTTCTGTAAACTTGCTCGCCAAATATTAGGTGTAAGTAAAGATGAAAACTTTGGATTATTCCAACAATCTAGATCAAGTATTTGTTCAATATCACTAGGATTAGCATTCCAAATATTTGAAGTAAATAAATACTTAAATCTATCTGTTTTTAACTTTTCTATACTTAAAATATCTTCAATTCTTTTAGGTGAAAAATGATTTAATACCCATTTAGGAATATCTTCAAATTTATAATTATACTTTAAACATATCTTTTTTACTATTTCTATATCATTACTTGTCATAAACTACTCCTTTGGTAAAAGCATATCAATGATTTCCTGTGATTTAGTGACCAATCTAACTGATTTATCCGCATCCAAATATATAACTTTATAATCACATTCTTTAGTCATAAATTCTCCTGGCATAACATCCCAAGGATCAGTAGTAGAAATAATAAGTGCGTCAGTTCTTTTCATAACTAAATTAGCATAAGCTAAAGATGCACAATTAATGAATAAAACATCAGCTACTTTTAATCCTTCGTTGTTCATTAATTTATCAAAACACATCTTTTTTACTTCATATTTTTTATTAATAGATCCTGAAAATTCGACAATACTTTGCTCAATCGGACTATCATCTGTAGGTAATATTTTCTCATTATTTACAAATGTACCTAATCCTTTACCGCAATAGAATAGTTCATTCTTTTCGGGTAAATATATAACAGAAAATTTAATTTCCGACTCATCATAAAAAGCTAATTGAATACCAAAGTATCCATCCTTTTTTATAAAATGAATAGTCCCATCGATAGGATCAATAATCCAGCTTCTATTCTGTAATTCATTATTAGAATAAGTCTCTTCAGTTACAAAATTGTCATTAGGATATTTTTCTTTAATTTTATTAATCAAGTACTTTTCTATTTCTAAATCCATATCAGTAACAAGTGTATGATCTTTTTTTGATTTAACACTATAAACAGAGTATTTAACGCTTTCATATGCATATTTAATTTGCTCAGTAATAAAATTCAATTCATCACGATATTCAAAATGTTTATTGCGTTTATTTTGAATAAATGTTTCCAAATCACTTAAATATGGCATACCAGCTTGAGCCGTTTTCATCATCAACTTCATAGCAGATGCATACATAGCTTTTCTTAAAGCATGCTTTAAGTCCATACCTTTAGCTAAATAAGCACTTAAATTGCCGTTTAAAGTATCCCCTGCTCCCGTTGTATCAACAACATCAGTTTCAATTGCTGGCATTCTAACAAATCTTTTACCATTATGATAAATTAATCCTTCACTACCAAGTGTTACAATTAGTTTATTAGGATATTTCTTTACACATTCTTCAATATTATCACTATTAAAAATAGTTTGACATTCTTTTTTATTACACGTAATAATACCTATTTTATCAATTAAATCTAAATTATCTTGATCTGTAACTGATAATTTTTCAGGTCGACATGGAGTAAGAATCAATGTTTTTTTATGCTCATGACAAAAATTAATCAATTTAATGGTTACTTCTTTTGGTATTTTTAATTGACAGACAATTATTTTAGATGATAATAATACATCCCGATAATTGTCAATCATATCAGGTGTAAAAGAATTAATTGCGCCACTATATCTTTTGATATCATTATCTTTATCTTTAATATTAATATAAATATCTGAATAGTCATTATCTAAACCATCTATCTCTTCAACATTCGAAATATTTACATTATAAAAAGATAAATTACTTAGTATATCACGACCAATATCATCTTTACCTATCTTAGTAATAATTGTTGTTTTAGCGCCAGCTTTAGATGCCGCAACTGCCTGATTAGCGCCTTTCCCTCCTGGTGCGATAGTATCAGCTTGTTCGTTATAAGTTCCATCAATTTTCTGATAAAAAATTCTATCTAATGAACATCCACCAAATACACATACATCATATTTCATACTATTATCCTCCATATTATATTGAATTATTTTTCTACATATTAAATATACTATATTTTTAGTATTTTGACAATCTTATAATCAAAAATATAACAAAAAAATTGCACACACGCAATTTTATTTATATATAATTTTTTTATTTCTAACAAGCATCTTAGAATTATCATATGCTTCTTTTAAAGCAGCAATAGATTCATCTTGAAGTGGAAATGGTAAATCTTCTAATTTTTCAAATTCTTTTAATACAGTTTTTATAATTTTTATATCTTTATGATTTTTCATCACTTCTTCAAAACACTTTACTCCATTATAATTATTCCAAAAAGCTAAACCTGTCATTATCAAAAAGTATATTAAAGTTTCATCTTCTTGTTTATTAATATATTCACTTAAATTTTTACCACTTAAATATGATGATAAACCAAAACAAGCATATGATAATAAACCATATCTTATTGATCTATTTTGAAGATGTTTTAAATACTTAATATCCTGTTTTAAACCTGTTTTATACATCCAGGCAAGTTCTGCATTTGTTAATTTATATTCTTCATTATTATCTAATTTTACTGCCATAATTTTTCTCCTTCAACATTGGATATTATATAGTATTTTAAAAAAAAGTCAAATCAATCTTTTGGTTGAAATATTAGGGAAAAGAAAAATGAAAAAATTATAGCAGCAACTATTCCAGAAGATGTTAAATCAAACATACCTAAAAATAGTCCCATCACTCCAAAATTATTAACTGTATCCATTGCACCATGAATTAATAGATGTCCGAATGATGTAATAGGAACTAACGCCCCACCTCCAGCCCACAAAACAATTTTATCATAAATATCAAAACTATCTAGAAAAGCACCAATAACAACAAAAATAGTAGTAATATGTCCAGGTGTGAATTTCGTATTATCTAAAATTATTTGTCCAATCACACAAATAATTCCAGCACATAAAAATGCGTTTAAATAAATCATTCAACCACCTCCAAACTAACAGCATGGGCAATTGCGGGAATTGACATTTTTTCATTTACCGTTGCTTGAGATAGTAATGCTCCGGTTGCTACAAGTAAAACGCGTTTCAATCTTTTTTTATTCATTTGATTTAAGATATATCCGTAAGTTACTAGTGGCAAGCAAGCTGGTCCACTACCTCCTGCGTATACATTTTGTTTATCTAAATCATAAATCATACAAGCAGAATCATCTAAATTATTAGCTTCTACTCCATATTCATTAACTAAATACTCTTTTAATATATCTTTACCATAACGGCCTAAGTCACCAGTTAATATTAAATCATAATCGTTAATATCTTGATAAGTGTTTCTTAAATGCTTAATAATTGTCTCAGCAGCAGCTGGCGCCATTACTGCACCCATATGAAAGGCATCTTTAATACCCATATCAATTGGTGTACCTAAAGTTGCTGAATCGATTTTTATAGTTGATGAAGATCCACTTATATAACAACTTGCCCCACCTGTTGTTGTAAATGTTGCCGTTTTTGGTTTAGGACCACCATATTCAACTGGTTGTCGGAATTGCTTTTCTGCTGCGTTATTATGTGATGAAACTGATACAATCGCATTTTTTATCTGTTTTTTATCAACCATATTAGATGCAATAAGGATACCTAAACAACTAGTTGAGCAAGCACCATATATCCCAATTAAAGGAATTGCTAAATTAGTAGCTGCATAATTAGTTGATACTAATTGATTTAATAAATCACCTGCTATTAATAAATCTATTTCTTGTTTTGATTTACCTAATTTATTTAAAAGTATTTCAATACTTTCTTCTAACAGTTTACTTTCCGCTTGTTCCCAGGTCTTTTTCTCAAAATAAAATTCTTGATAACTTTTATCAAAAAAACGCGCTAAAGGGCCCTTCTCTTCAAATGGTCCAGTTATTGTTGAAGTTTCATTTAAATAAACATTTTTATATTTAAAAGTCATAATCATCCTCCAATAATTAATAATCTTAAAAGTCCAAAAACATATGCCGATACAACTCCAAAAATAATTACAGAACCAGCTAATTTAAACATACTCGCACCAAGTCCAGTTACTAAACCTTCTTTCCGATATTCTAATGCTGTACTCATCATTGCATGCGCAAAACCCGTAATCGGAATAATTAATCCACATTTAGCAAACCCAACCCATTTATCGAAGAATCCTAAACTTGTAAATAAACAACCTAAGAAAATTAACGTAATTATCATAAATGTAGAAGCTTCCTTAGTGGATATATCTAAATAATAAGAATATCCTTCAACTAATAATTGACCAATTAACCCCATAATTCCTCCAATAAAAAAGCTGACAAAACAATTAAACAAACGATTTTCTTTTGGAGTATGATTATCAACTATTTCTTTATATTTTTTTTTATTCATAAAAAAATCCTCCTAAATCTATTATGATTTAGAAAGATTATTTTATACACTATAGTTTCCCTTTTTTAATTAAATTATCAACATTATCTTTGCTTATAAGATCATATTTAGTAAATAATTTTAATGTTTCGTTATTTAATTTATCTTTATCAATTTTATCATCATAATCATTCATTAACTCTTTAAAACTATCAGAAACACTCACACTATTATTACAAATATTACTTAAAACAGGTGTTTTCTTTAACATAAAATTAGCAAGCTTTGATTCATTTAAATTAAATCCAAACATTGGAAAACTTAAAAAATATAATGCGATAAAAACAATTATATAATTTTCAACTAATCCCAGTAATCCACCTAATATTTTTGATGGTACACCAAGTAAAATAGTCATGCTAAGTATTTTTTCAAATACATTAGTTAACATCATTAATAGTTTTAAAATTAAACTTAATATACTAAAAACAATAACAAAAGCAATTATCTCATAAAATAAAATATTTAAAGAACTTAATCCACCAAAAGATAAAAAAGGAAAATGATTATACATAAAAACAGCTAGTGGCTCTTTAAATACATATGATAATACTACCATTAAAATGATTCCTAAAAGAGAAACTAACTGTCTCGTAAATCCTCTTTTAAAGCCAATTAAAAATCCAAAACAAAGTAAAATTATAATAATTATATCTACCATTATACTACCACCAATTTAATTATAATATAAATTATTAAAAAAAGAAAGAAAAATATCTAAATATATGATACAATATATATGAGGTGAATTTATGACAATAACAGTTAAACTAAGCGACAAAACAATGAAAGAGATGGATAAATTTTATGATGATTTTAAAAGACTAAAAACCCCTCCATATGCTTTATTTCAAGCAGATGATGCTGACTGTGTAGTTACTGTTTATACATCAGGAAAAGCAGTATTTCAAGGAAAAACAGCTGATCTATCATCAAAAATGTGGATAGAAATGGAGCAACACAACAATCCAGGCAAAAAAGTCGATGTTAAAAATAGCGAAGATAAAAAAAAAGATAAAAAAAAAGATAAAAAAAATAAAGCCATAACTTGTTCAGCTATCGGATCAGATGAAGTCGGAACAGGAGACTATTTTGGACCAATTGTTGTTACAGCTGCTTATGTAAACAAAAATCAAATAGAAGAAATCAACGAATTAGGTGTGAAAGATTCAAAAAAATTAACTGATGAGGAAATAGTTAAATTAGTACCAAAGTTTTTAAAGAAAATTGAATATTCAACTTATACATTGAGTCCTGAAAAATATAATGAAATATATGATCAAGTATCAATGAATATGAATACTATTAAAGCAATATTACATAATAAAGCTTTAAGACAATTAGTGGATAAAAATTTAGGACAAGAAAAAATAATTGTTGATCAATTTTGTGATCCGAAACTATACTATCGTTATTTAAAAAGTGTCCCTAACCCAGTAAGCGATATTACATTTATTACTAAAGGAGAAGATCATTCAGTAGCTGTTGCATGTGCTTCATTAATTAGTCGCTATATATTCTTACAAGAATTTGATAAACTATCAAAAGAAATTGGAACTACCTTGCCAAAAAGTGGCGGATTTGAAGCCGATAATATTGGAACTAAATTAGTTAAAGAAAAAGGATTTGATATTTTAACTAAGTGCGCAAAACTAAATTTTAAAAACACTGAAAAAATTAAAGAACAACTAAAAACAGAAATGTGAAATTACATTTCTGTTTTATGATACTTTTCCCAAATTTTTCTAATAAACTTCAACGATAAAGTAGATAATATAAAACCAATAACTGGTACTAAAGAACTTAAAAAAATATTACTATAATGTCTTATTAAATAAGAATAAAACAAAACAACTAAAAAAGTTAGTAAACAAATACATAATCTTCTTGTAATACTAGTTTCCCAGCTCTTATCTAATTCTACACGTTTATTACGTTTTTTTATATTTTCAATTTCTTCTTTTACATCCATCTAGATTACCCCTTATATATTAATTTTTTTACTTTCTCATCTTCTAATGTTTGACCAACTATACATATTAGTATTTCATCACCATATTTTTCTTTTTGTTTATCTAACCATTTATTAATCTTTTTAGTATCACATTTAACTTTAGATAATTCCGGATAAAGTTCTAATATATGATTACATATACTTCTTTTTAAAATTGGCATACTCATGGTACTTATTAACTCATCCATAAAAACAAATTTATAAAAATCTATAACCTCATTAAAATCATCTGTTAAATTAACTCCAGTTAAAACACTTAATATAATTTCTAATTTAAAAAACTTTTTATTATCTTGATTCTCCATAATAACCTCCCCATTCATTATAGCACATTAATATAATTATTTGCAATATCAAAAAAAATAGTATATAATATAGCGCACAAGGAGGAATTATGGAAAATAATCAAATATCAGAAATTACAAGTAATAAAAAACTACTAAAAATTATTAAACAAATTATAGAATCAGATGAAAACGAAAAAAAAGAGTATATATCACTTAATAGCGTTGTTAATATATTAAAAATTGATAAATATAAATATGAAGAATTATTATCCAACGGGGTAGAAAGACTTGAATATTATACTTATCTCGAAGTAAAAAGCTTAAAACTTAATTATTACGAATTAATATTTTCATTAATAATAAATAATGAAAATCAAAAATTTCGTTTCGAACGTAAAAATGATGATTGGTATGTTGATTTTAAAAACAGTAACCATTTAGCAACAAAGGTTTCAGCAAGAATCGCTCCCGTAACTAAAAAAATAGAAAAAGAGTGTAAAAATTCTTTTATGTTTTGTAACTACCTAGCCTCTCATGAAATACAAGAAATAGAAACAATCAATAATCCTTTAAAAATATCTTTATGTAAAAGAGGAATAGTTATTGAATACGGAGAATTACTATCTCTACATTTTGATATTGAGAGTAATGAATTTGAATATGATTATGTTTCAAACTCAATCACGAGTTTATTATATAATAATGAAGAAATATTATTAAATCGTCTTTATGTTCCTATTAATAAATTTCCAAGTTATATACAACCATATCTAAAACAAATTAGAGAAGACGAACTTGCTAAACCTAAATGTATTGAAATTGTTGATGACAATAGTATGCAAAAAGATAAAAATCAAAAACAAAAGAAATTTAGATTCTTTAAAAATAATTAAATATAATTCAGGAGGTAATATGGATAATAATAAACAATTAAATTCCAATAAGGAAATATTAGAAGAATTAAAAAAACTACTAAGTCAACCAGAAAATAATGATATTAATTATATATCTTTAAAAAGTGTTTATCATTTATTGAATCAAAAGAATATCAAAACATATATTAAAAATTGTGAAAATGAATTATATTCATTACTTAATGAAACTTTTTCTGACATTTATCAAGTGGAAATTAAAACAGTTAATAAAAACACATTCAAGTTTTATATAGAAACTGATGATGATAGTAAAGACCGTTATAAATTAAATAAAACGAATAATGATTGGTATATTAATCAAAATGAATCAGCAAATGATTGTTTAGACATAATAAAACTTGTAGGACCTATAATTCAAGATTTTCTATCCAAAACAGAAAAAAAATTACTTATTAGTGAAAAACTAAAATCAAATTTAAAAGATGAACCATTTACAATAAAAAATCCAACTACTAATCTGGATATATCTTTTGATTCATCTGGTATTATAATAAGTTCTAATGATATATTTAAATTACTATGTGATATTCAAACAGATAATTATCAATATCAAAATGTATCATTATCAGTTATGAATATTCTAAATAATAATGAAGAAAATATCTTAAAAAATATATATTTACCTATTGAAGAATTTCCAACATGGTTTCAAGAAATATTAAAAAGAACAAGAGAAGATGAACTTGCTAAACCTAAATATATTGAACATATTAATGATATAAAAGAAAAAAACAACGAGGAAGATAATATTGAACATATTAATGATATAAAAGAAAATAACAACGAAGAAGATAAAAAACAACAAAAAAATAAATTTCTTAGATTTTTCAAAAGAAAGCATTAGTTAACCTAACGCTTTTTTTATTTCATTTTTAATTTTTTTATCTTAGCAACTGTCTCCGCTTTAGCATTTAATAAAGTACCAATAGATTTATCTTCATTAATATTGCAAATAATATTAGCTAACTTCATTGAACAATCTACTTCTTCAAACCAAGGTTTATTTTTTATTTCGGATGGTACATAATTTAAATTAGTTGCATATACCTTATCAAATACACCTTTGCTATAAGCTTCATCAAACATTTCATAACCTTTAGTAAATAATCCAAAAGTAGCTACTAAAAATACTCTACCTACACCTTTTTTCTTTAATTGTTGAGCTGATTTTAAAATAGATCCACCAGTAGCTATCATATCATCAACAATTAAGACATCCTTGCCTCTAATACTACCTTCATATAAAAATTTATGTTTTTTAATCTTATTAACCCCATCAGTTACTTTATCGTAGTCTCTTTGCTTATAAAAAATTCCTAAAGGTAAACCACCTAATATCGACGCATAAAAATTAGCTCTTGGAATAGCTCCAAAATCAGGACTACCAATCATTGACTTTTCAAAATTGAAAAACTCTTTTTCAACTAAATTCAAAATAATATCATCACTGCAATAGAAATTATTAATTGGTCGATTAGGTGAAGCATTATCACATGCTGCTTTATTATGAACATCAGCTGTAATAACTTCTGACACACCATAGTGATTCAACTCTCCTAAAGCCATAGCAAGATCAAGAGACTCACGGCCATTTCTTTTATCTTGTCTAGATTGATACATATATGGCATAACAACAACAATACGACTACTATTACCACATGATGCATTAATCATACGTTTAATATCCTGAAAGTGCTCATCAGGCATCATATGATGAAGCCCAACTGGACTATCATAAGTAATTGAATAATTAGAAACATCACTCAAAATAAACATATCAGTACCACGCAATGAATCATTATATAAACACTTACCCTCACCATTATTAAACCTTTCTAAACCAGGCTTAATAATATAATTAACACCACTAGTCCTTTTTAATTTATTAAGATTAACGTTAATTTTTCTTCCAACGTCAATGAAGTTATCTGGAACAATAATCTTTAAATCTCTCATAAACCCTCCCGTATTATTATTACAATATAATTGTATAATAAATTAAATGTCATTGTCAACACCAAACGACAAATTTAACTTAATGATTAAAACAAAAAGAAACCAGTTTCCTAGTATCTTTCTTAGTTATCTATTCTGATATCAAATAAAAAATTACTTATCAGCAGTATTATCTCGTATTTTTTCTATTTGTTCGATAGATAATTCAGTTATCTTAGATATTTCATTTATTGACATATTTGTTTTTAATAACTTCTCAGCTATATCTAAGGCTTTATTATTTAATCCTTGTTCAATACCTTGCTCAATACCTTGCTCAATTCCTTGCTCAATGCCCTGCTCAATTCCTTTGTTCACAATCTTTTCAACAACATCGCACATAGTAACACCTCCTTTACAGTCTGAGCGGACATCATTTTTTAATTAATGTAACATTTTCAAG
>CACZQD010000088.1 GCA_902783215.1 uncultured Erysipelotrichaceae bacterium | reverse complement strand
ATAACATCATCCTCCTAGATTAATTTTATCAAATTTTGTACAACTTGACTTATCTAGTTTTTATTATAAGAGTCTTTCTAATCACATCTTCAATCCCTTCACTTATATTATTAGGTAAAACTTTTCTATTTCCTTCTTTGAATTAAAAAAAGATAGAGTTTTTATCTATCTTATTTGCATCTTATCAACAATACTTTTAATGTTTTCAGTAGAAAGCGGTTTATTTAACATATCAACTATTTGATATTTAAAGGCCCTATCTATTGTAGCTTTGGAATCATCACCCGATATAATAGCAACTGGTATTTTGTCAAACATATTATTTTGTTTAAAATATTCCATAGTATAAAACCCATCATATTCAGGCATTGTTAAATCTAGAATTAACCCTACTATATCATATTGTTTGTTTTGCGTAATAATCTTAATAACCTGTTTACCGTTTGATGCTTGTAATACAACATACTCATCACTTAATTTTTTACTAATAATATTTCTTATTAAAGCAGAATCATCTGCAACTATAATCGCTTTTTTCATAAACTATCCTTTCAAATACTTAGTAATAATATCAATTATTCTATCTAACTCTTCAATTAACTCATCATAATGATTATTAATATAATCTAAATCATTATCTTTGGATTTTAACTCATGATCATAAGACATTTCAGCTAATTTAGTAAAACCTAAATATTTACTATCACTTTTTTGAGCATGAACATCTATTTCATAATTAACTAAATCACCAGCTATCTTGTTTTTTTCTAATCTTTTTTTGCGCTCTTTTGTTTCATCTATAAAGTCCTGTAAAGTTTCATTAAATGTTTCAACATCCCCTAATAATTCAAGTGATGCATCAACATCTACGCCTTGTTCTTTTAAATAATTAATATCATATATCATCTTTTTATCATCTTCATTCTTTTCTTTAGTATCAGAACTTAATAATTTACTTAAAACATTACTTAGTTCTATTCGATCAATTGGTTTAGATAAATAGTAATCAAATCCTACATCTAAGTATTTTTCTGCTTTTCCAGATATAGCATCAGCTGTCAAAGCAATCACTGGAGTATTAAAATCACTATCTTCTTTAAGTTTCTTTAATGTTTCAACTCCACCCATCTTTGGCATCATTATATCCATAAATATTATATCATATTTATTCTCTTTTTGTTTATCTAAACATTCAAATCCACTATCTACACATTCTACTTCTAAATCATATTCTTTAAGCAACTTAGCAGCAACCTTTAAATTTAATTTATTATCATCGACAACCAATACTTTATTATCTTGATATTTAGTAATTTTTTGTCTAACTTCTTTATTTTCTTGATATACACCATTTCTTATTTCTTGTTTTAGATAGACAGTAAAAACCGATCCTTTACCATAAACGGAATGAACAACTATTTTACCACCCATCATCTCAACCAGTCTTTTCGTAATAGCAAGACCTAATCCAGTACCTTCTACAGTCGTATTACGATCTTCTTCTAAACGTTCAAATTTAGTAAATAATGAATCTATTTTATCCTGTTTTATACCTCTACCGGTATCTTTCACACTAATAACTAAATTACTATATCCATCATTATTCACACAAGATACATTAAAATTAATCTCTCCTGAATCAGTATACTTTGCTGCATTAGTTAATAAATTTGTAATAATTTGTTTTACTTTACCACTATCACCATATAAAGTATCAGGTAAATCTAAAGCAAAATGTGTTTTTAATTCAATTGGTTTTTCTATTAAACGAGGTTCAATTAATTTAACTAAATTATTTAGTATTTCTTTTAAATGATACTCTGTATTAATAATATCCATTTTATCAGCTTCAATTTTACTAATATCTAATATTCCATTAACTAATTCAAGCAAGTTTTGTGAAGCCATAACAATATCTTTGGCATCTTGTTTAGCTTCATCTAAATCCTTTGCATTTTCAATACATTCACTAAAACCTACAACAGCATTCAAAGGAGTACGTATCTCATGACTCATATTACTTAAAAATTCAGATTTAGCTCTATTAGCTTTATCAGCTTGATCCTTAGCTAATTCTAATTCATTAATCATTTTAACATCAGGATTTTCGATAGTAAAATACATTAAAAATGTAATAAATGTTTCTACAGATGTAATTATTAAAAATCCCCTGTTAGTAGATTGTATAATTGCAACTAATGCCATCAATATGAAAAACAAAATTAATGGTACATATTTTTTATTCTTAATATTTTTATAATTTACAATAAAACGCAATATCCATATACCTATAAATAATACATAGTAAATTGTCAACACATATACTCCAGGCCCATATGTATACTTAATTACATTATCGTTATATACATACAATGGAAGCACATAAATCAAAATAGCGCCAATTATAAATAAAATTATTGAAATATTTATTAATTTTTTCACATAAACTAAAGAATTAAAATTAGCATTTCCATGCTTACTATTTGTTGTAAGCATATTATAAATATTATAAATAATTACCCATAACAATAATAATACCACATAATTTTTCAATATTATCATAGAAAAAAATTTTTCTGTCTTATAAAGTTCAACTCCAATATAACAACCCAATTCACCAAATAAGGCTAAAAGATTAAATATAGCTAATACTATAAAAAGCTTATTTTCAATACTATTAATTCTTTTTTTTGAAAAATATACACAAATTAACATTATGCAAAAAAAACTACAACATATAGGATATGCAATAAAAAGATTCAAAATAATCACCTCTACTATATTATATAGTATATCATATTAACAAAAAAAAAACTACAATTAATTAGTTTTCTTTTTTATATTAGAATATACTAACTTTGGAGAAGGTGGATCATAAGATTTTAATTCTTCTTCATATACTTCCCTTAAAATAGGATCCTTATATTTTTCAATTATTACACTATATATCTTATTTCCATCATAATAATAATATCCACATCTTTCATCTTTTAATGATAGAACTTCCCTTTTATCGCTAGATAAACTTCTTGCAAAATAATTTCTAAAAATAATACCAACGGGAATAAATTTATGATTTTTATTAAATATATCATATGCTCGTTTTAAAATATCCTTTTTATCATAGTTAGAATTAACTATTATATTTATAACCGGATAACCCATTTTTTTATCGTTTCCTGATGGAATAATAACTGGTTGTGCTTCCATAACTCCTTCAATATTTAGTAAAACATCTCTCATATCGAATAAAAAATCGCCATCATCAAAATTAATTTTAGTCGCTCTTCCATTTTCCATTTTAATACCCGGATAATACTTTTTATCTTTTGTATGTAATACAAAATCAGAAATTCTTCCTAACATACTAAATACAGGTTTCCCATCATGTTCTCCTACTATTTCTGCAATATCATTATTTGTACCATAAATTTTATTTT
>CACZQD010000087.1 GCA_902783215.1 uncultured Erysipelotrichaceae bacterium | reverse complement strand
TATTTTTATTGATTAAATCCATTCTTGTTTCACCAGGATTTTGATTAGCACCTGCAGCTATAACGACTATTTTAGCATCCCCACAATCACTGTAATCTCCAACTTTAATATGTATTTTTGATGGAGCAAATGCTAAACAATGATTTAAATCCATAACTTCACCAGTAATTCTATCTTGATTTAAATCAATTAAAGCTAATTCATTTACATATGTTCTTTGATTAAGTAGGGCATAGGCATAACTCATACCAACATTACCACAACCTATTATAACAACTTTATTATTCATAAAAAACCTCCTATGCATTATAGTATATCCAAATTGAACATAAACATGCGATTACTACCATAATCGTTATTTTTATTGCATATATCATTGCTTTTTTCTTAAAACTCATATTATCACCATACTAATTATATCATAAAAAAATTAACACATAAAGTGTTAAATTAATCTTATTTCATCTTCACTAAAAAAAGGTCTTTTTTTATCAATTTTATCATAGAATAATATTCCATTTAAATGATCTATTTCATGTTGAAACGCAATTGATAATTCTTCACGAGCTCTAATTTTAATCTTATTTCCATCTGGATCATATCCTTCAATAGTAACTCTTGCATATCTAGGAACATGTCCTTCAATTTCACGATTGACACTTAAACATCCTTCACCAGCTTCAGCTGCTATTATTTCAGTTGAATTACTTACTATTTTTGGATTACATACAACATAATTTTTAAATTTTCCTTCTTCATATTCATGAACAATAACAATAATTCTTTTTAGCTCTCCAAGTTGTGGAAAGGCTAGTCCCATACCTGGTCTTAAGTCATATTTTTCTGAATATTCTTCAATTTGACTATAAGTTAAATGTTTAATTATATGTTCAATTGTTTCTTTATCTTCATCACTTATAGGGAATTTAACTTCTTTTGATATTTGTCTTAAAACTTTATGTGTATCATCTAATATATTTAAACTTTTAAACATAATACCACCACCAACACTGTTATTCTATCATAAAATTAAAAAAAATACAAATTAATATGAAAAATATTTCATATTAATTAAAAAAACTCTAAAAAATAGAGTTTTATATATATAAATTAGTTTCTATCCCAAGCTCTAGAACCAATGATGATAACTAATAAGATAAATAGAACTAAAATTATAGCTGCACCATATCCAGTACCATATCCGTATCCACCTTGATTACCACATGGATTTCCACAACCATAACCTTGGTATCCACCATAATAATACATAAAAATCCCTCCTATTCTTATCTAATATATTTTACTCTTATTATAATAATTTGTGATTATATTTGACTAAATTAATTGATAACTTATAATTAATGTGTTAAAATTATAGTAGGTGAGGATATGAAAAGTTTAGTAAGAGCACTTAAAAATATGGATAAACCACTTTTCTTTGTAACAATGTTACTATTTTTATTTGGTCTATTAAATATCGTTTCAGCTTCTTCACAAACTGCAGTATTAAAATATCATAGTACATTATATAGTTATTTTTATAGACAATTAGCTACGATAGCTTTGGGTTTAATAGTAAGTACTTTTATAATTAAAACACCAACTAAATCTTATAAATTAATGGGACCATTTTTCTATATAGTTGTATTTTTTACATCTCTCGCAGTATCTTTTTCAAGTTTTGGAGCCGATTATTCAGGTAATAATAACTGGATTAATATTAAAGGATTTACATTTCAACCTAGTGAATTTGCTAAAATAGTTATGGTTGTTTGTGTAGCACTTTTGATTGAAAAATATACAACTAAATTATCATCTCCTAAAGTAGAACCAAGAGATAAATATACAATGATAGGTAAGATACTTATAACAGGATTATTATTTCCTGGAATAATATTTATGCAAAAAGATTTAGGTACAATGATAATAATTACTTCTATTTTTATGGTATTATTTTTAACAAGTACAGTTCCATGGGAGTATAAATTTAGATCACTTGGGTTATGTGCTATATTAGGTGTTATTATGTTTATGATGTATGCTAGTAAAGGAAGTGTATTATCAGGAGCACAATCTTCAAGATTTAATTTCTTTGATCCATGTTCTAGATATGAAGAAGGTGGATATCAAATATGTAATGGTTTTATAGCTATAAATTCTGGTGGAATATTTGGTAATGGTATAGGAAATAGTAAACAAATTTCTTATATACCAGAATCACATACCGATTCTGTATTTGCAATCATTGCTGAACAATATGGTTTAATATTAACAACTTTAATCTTTATAGCATATGCATTTATATTAAAGAGAATTTTAAATATTTCTATGAATAGTGAAAGTATTAAAGGAAGATATATATGTCTTGGAATTGCAACTTATATATTCTTACATATATTAGTTAATTTAGGTGGTTTATTTGGGGTAATGCCTTTAACAGGTGTTCCATTACCATTCTTATCATACGGTGGTTCATTTACAATAGCTTTAATATGTTCACTTGCTATTGTCCAAAGAATTGCGGTTGAAAATAAACTAACAAAGAAAAAATAAAGCTGGTTGAAATAAAATGTAACCTATAAAGTGGACTCTTAAAAAAAGAGAGACCTACTTTATAGGTTTTTATTATGTCTTGTTGTATAATATAAG
>CACZQD010000086.1 GCA_902783215.1 uncultured Erysipelotrichaceae bacterium | reverse complement strand
TTAACTCTCATAACATCATCCTCCTAGATTAATTTTATCAAATTTTGTACAACTTGACTTATCTAGTTTTTATTATAAGAGTCTTTCATTTTTATTATACCACAAATATCATCGAATAGGTGAGGCTTTTTTGGTCTAATAGGTGGGAAAATATACATATAGAAGGATGTGAGACAATAATGATGAATAAAAGTGATGAAAATTATATCTATTATCTCGTTGCGAAAAACCTTAAAGCACAAAGAAAACTCAAAGGATTAACACAAGCAAAATTTGCAGAATTATGTAATTATAGTGAAGGATTCATAATGAATATAGAAAGCGAAAAATATTATCAAACATTTAGTTTAGGAACATTATGGAGATTTGCCGAAATTTTAGATGTTGATATTAGAGAATTATTTACTCCAATAAATATAGATAAAAAAGAATAATTAGAATCATCAATTAGTTATTCTTTTTTAGTTTAAATATTATTCTTATAATTATATCAATAGAAATAATAGATATACATCTTATAAAAAATTATTTTTTAAGGTGTTTATAAACAAAAAGTCCAAAACTGGACTTTCCAAAAAGTTTTTTATCTCTTTGTAAATTACCGTTCCTTTATTTATGCAGGTTTACAGGCGTTTTGTAGCCTACGTGTTGTCTACCTAAAGCAACTTAAAACATTAAAATAATATTATTGACATTTTAACATATACTATTGATATATGAATATACGTTTGATATAATGTTAATGGATACATTTGAAATATATCAGATGCTTTCCCTTTCATTTATTTTTATAAACGAAAGGTGGTGGTTAATTATGACAAAAAGAGAATTATCTCTATTTATTATAATTCTACTATTATTTTTTATAGTAATCACCTTACTATTTAGATAATAAAAAGCATCTGATTTCAACAACCGTTGATTTCAGATGCTATCCTAATTAAGGGATTGCATTTGATTCGCACAGTCAAATGTATCCTTTTTTATTTTATTCAAATTTCCCTTGACATATACATAATACCATATTTTTTGGATAAATGCAAACTCTTTACACTAACTCTAATTGATAATATCTAAGTAATTTTCTTCTATTTTTTATTTTATATATTTTAATAGCTCATTACAATATTTAATTACTTTTACCATATCACCTATGATTCATTAATCTAATTATACCATATAAATTTTCAATTTATTAACCTATCTTGTTCTACTACCCTAAGATAAATAAAGAATTTGTGAAGATTTTGTAGCCCACTCGTAGCCTACGATCTCTAAACAGTGCATATTTTGGAGATTTAGACATCAAAAAAAGCCCGTAAATACAGGCTTTTTGAAACATATTAAATAGATATTTCCTATCTTTTTGAGAATTGTGGAGCTCTTCGTGCACCTTTTAATCCTGGCTTTTTACGTTCTTTACTTCTTGGATCTCTAGTTACAAAACCAGCTCTTTTTAAGATTTTACGGTAACTATCATCATTACCTTCATTATCTTCATCATAAATTAAAAGTGCTCTTGTAATTCCTAATCTAATTGCTCCTGTTTGTCCTGATGCTCCACCACCAGTAACTTTTACTTCAATATCAAATGTTTTTTCATTATTTGTTGCAACTAATGGTTGCATTAAATCCATAACATAAGTTTCATAAGGCATGAAATCTCTAACATCTTTACCATTTACAGTTATTTTACCTTTACCAGCAGTCATTTTAACTTGAGCTACTGAAGATTTTCTTCTTCCTGTTGCAGTAATTACTTTTGCCATATTAACCTCCTATTTAACATCCATAACAACAGGTTTTTGAGCCATGTGTGGATGTTCTTCTCCTTCATAAACAAATAATTTTTTATACATTTGACGTCCTAATCTACCTTTAGGTAGCATTCCTTTAACAGCTCTTTCAATCATTTCTTGTGAATATTTTTCTTTCATTTCACGAGCTGTTCTTTCTCTTAATCCTCCAGTGTAACCACTATGATTATAATAAATCTTTTTTTCCAATTTATTACCTGTAAGATTAACTTGTGAAGCATTAATAACTATTACATAATCTCCACCATCGATATGAGGAGTATATGTTGGTTTATGTTTACCACGAAGTACTTGAGCTACTTTTGATGCTAAACGTCCTAAAGTTACATCTTTTGCATCTACAATGTACCAATTACGTTCTACATCTTCTTTTCTTTGCATATAAGTATTTTTCATATTATTTTCCTTTCTCCTTATTTTAAATAGATTTTCCCAAGATCTATTTAATGGGATTTATAAAATGTACCAACTAAAATAGTACTAAAAAAAGAGAAAAAAGTCAATATAATATATGACTTTTTTATAAATTTATTGAATATTTTTCTCTATTTTAATCATTTTTTGATTTTGTTCCATCATATAAGTAGTTACTTGTGTTTCAATTTCTGGTAAAGCTCGTTTATCTATATTAGATAAAATGACCGTTTCTTTAATAGTATCAATGTTTATTTTACCCCAAATAATTCCTGATTTTACTGTTAAATCATTAAACATATCTGGTGTGATTGATAAATACCAATATCCAAATAGTAATCTTTTTTGAGCAAGTAATATTCTTTTATTAGTTAGTACAACTATATAAGTTGATAATAAATTATACCAGTGCCAATTCTTTTGAGCAATAAAAACATAATTTGCTTCCTCTCCAGGATTGAAAAATTTAGCAACCACTTTAGAATGAGCTCTTAATCTCCAGGCAATCGTTTTGGGAAATCTTCTTTTGAATTCTAAAGCTTTATTGTAAACTGCATCTGCAATATTATTCATCTTCTTTAATTACTCCTGCATTTTTAAATTTTCTAATAAAGTATGAAGGAGGATTTTCACCTTCTATGGTTGATTCTAAATGATTATTTTTAACAATTAATGTAAGTGGTGTTCCTAAATTATCAGCATTTTCATAGCCAATTGTTTTTAAGCTTTCTGTCAATTTACTTTGTTCTTCTTCATTCATTTCAGTTAGATTTAAATAATTAATTGTAATATCATACTCTTCTGCAATATGATTTAAAACTGGTTTTACTGCTATACAGTGACTACACGTTGTTTGCCCAATTACAATAACACTTTGTTCATCCTTACCAATAATTTCTTCATATTCAGAGTAATCAATATTTGTTAAATATGCTTCTGGTTTATAAACAGCATCTTTCTTTAAGACTTTGTTTTTAATTAAAAAGTCAACTAATTGTTTTCCATCTAAATATCCCTCATTAACATCAATTACTTCATCTTTTTTAACAACTGCTATAGTTGGAGTTGATCCTTCTATATCTAGTGCTTCTAATATTTTTGTTTTATCTTCTTTTTCTAATTCATCTGCATCAATATATAAGTAATCTAATTCATAATCTTTCTTTACTTGTTTCATAATTGGTGTTTCTAATTCACAATAACTGCAAGTACCACTACCATAATATATAACTTTTGTTTTATTACTTTCCATATATTTATAAAAATTATCTAGCATAACTGTCGATTTACTATTTTTAGATGAACTACTTTTTCCGTTATTTATTGCAATAAATAATATTAGTACAACTAATACTACCCCTACTATTCCTCCAATAATTTTAATTAATTTATTCTTATCCATTCTATCACCTCTCTAAAATTTACATATTAATTATATCATGTTTTTTTATTTTTGTATTAATTTAATGTTATTTTTAATTTATTTATTATAATTTTTTAAAATCTAAAATAAATAAATGGATTATAAGTATTATTGATTAAAGCTCCAATAGATAACAATAGTATGATTATTAGTCCTGTATCTCTTAATAAACTATATACATTTATATATTTCTTTAATCTTATTTGTTTTAAAATAGGAAACATAAATATTAGTCCAATTATTACAAAGATAAAACTATTAAATATATTGTAATTTTTTAATAAATAATCAATTATATTACTTGATTTAAATGTAAATATGTTGATAAATACAATTTTCAATTGTTCTATATTTTCTAATCTAAATATTATCCATCCGATATTTATTAATATAAAAGCATATAGCCATTGGATTATTTTTGGTAATTTCTCAATATATTTTCCAATTAAAAGTTTTTCTAATAACAAAATTATTGCGTAATATAATCCCCAAATAATATAATTCCAACTTGCACCATGCCAAAAACCTGTTAATAACCAAACAATTATAATATTACGAATCCATTTAAGTTTTGAGCATCTATTTCCGCCTAAAGGAATATATACATAATCACGAAACCAGGTAGATAAAGATATATGCCAACGATGCCAAAAATCGGTAATACTTGTAGATATATATGGATAATTAAAGTTTTCTAAAAAAGTAAATCCAAATATTTTTCCTAAACCAATAGCCATATCACTATAACCGGAAAAATCATAATAAATTTGAATAGTATAAGAAAGTGCACCAATTATTAAAATAAGTAATCCATATTGATTTAAAATATTACTATTAAATATATTGTCTGCTATAATTGCTGCATTATTGGCAATAATTACCTTTTTACCTAATCCAACAATGAATCTTCTGATACCATTACACACTCCTTCAAGTGAGTGTTTTCTATGTGCTAACTGTTGTTCAATTGTACTATATCGAACTATTGGTCCTGCAATAAGTTGTGGAAAAAAGGAAATATATGTCCCTAGTAAAAAGATATTTCTTTGTACTTTAACATCTTTTTTATATACATCGACAACATATGATAAAATTTGAAATGAATAAAAGCTAATACCGATTGGAAGTGATATATTTAGTAAAGGTATCGATATATTACCAATATTATTTATATTAGTAATAAAGAAATTTAAATATTTAAATCCAAATAATAAACCAATATTTAAAACTACAGAAAAAAGTAACATAATCTTTCTAACTTTATCATTAGAACTTTTATTGATTAAAAGGGCAATATAATAATTAATTATTATTGATAATATCATTAAAAGTATATATTTTGGTTCTCCCCATGAGTAAAACAATAAAGAGGCAGCCAATAATATATAATTTTTATACTTATCTTTAGCTATAAAATAAATTATTATCAATATTGGCAAAAATATGAATAAAAATGTTAAACTACTAAACAACATTACTTTTTCCCCCATTTCAATTTCATTTCATTAGATGTAATATAAGAATAATCCATTATAATTAACACTTTATCGATTGAATGATCATTGATATACTTTACAATATTAAATTCTTTTTTCATATCATTTTTATAATTTCTTAAATCTATTACATAAGTTTTATAAAAATGAGAAGCTATTAGTTCGTTAATAGCATTACTATAAGAATTAGATATAATTAATAAATTATCTTTCTCATGTTGATGATAATTAAACATTACTTCACCATAATCCCATCCGTAGAACTCACCATATAATCCAGAATTTTTGCTATAAGGTATTTTATGTTGAAAAAAGCTATTTTGTTTACCATAAACTCCTGGTTTTGAATTAATTAATGTATTATGATATGGTAGTTTAAATTTATATACAGTAAATTCATCTAAATATTCATAATTCCTAGTAGCCTGAGAATGTGAACCATAATAATAGTAATTATCAAATACTTCCTTTTTTATTGGTTTAATTGGATTATCAATATTTAACATTTCTAAAATATCTAAATAACCTTGATATGAACCACGATAATTCCAATGATGATCATTTTTGTAAAAGTATTTTTTATAATCATTATAATTACTGATATTTAACTCTGAATATGTATACTTATTATTCATTATTCTTTTCATTAACTGTTTAACATTTGTTGATTTCTTATTTGTTTTAAAATTTATATCTCGAGATGTATTAATATAATAATAGTATGTATCAACTTTATTACCTAATTGTTTATAACTTTCCAACACTTTATTTTTTTGATTAAGATCCATACTTATAGGTGAAAATACAATATAATCACCACAATTATATACAGCTCTCTCTGTATCTATACTAAAATAACCATAGTGACATAATCTTTTTTTCATATTTGTCATTGTCGAGATATCAAATATCCTAGGATAATATTTTTTGATTGTTCCACTTCCTAAAAATTGATCTGACAATGAACTTTCTAAATTTTTTTGATAATTACCTTCTAAAAATGATTTTATTGTTAATTGAGGTATTTTATTTAAACTCCTATTTTCTTCACATGATATTTCTTTTTGATTTCTAATTAAGGTACTAAATCCAATTATAGATATAAGTATAATAATAATTAAAAATATAATGTTATTACTTTTTTTCATAAAACCACCCAATTTATTATATCATACAAAAAAAGATAGATGCAACAATACATTTATCTTCAAACTAATCTATAAATGGAAATAATAAGTGTCCGCACATTTAGTTACCTAAAATGTAAGATCTCTATACTTCTGATAATACCATATTTGAACTCTT
>CACZQD010000085.1 GCA_902783215.1 uncultured Erysipelotrichaceae bacterium | reverse complement strand
TTTTGTTATAATTATGATACTAGTGAAAAGTTTGAAAAGATGGTGATATTATGACGTTCGGTTTAGGTTGGCTTTGGTCAATTTTCTCAAGTTTTTGGTTCTGGCTTGATAGATCAATCTATGATTTAATTGGGAATTTATATAATATTTTAATTGATATTTCAAGAGTTTCAATTTTATCTCAGGGAACGATACAATCAGTAGCTGGTAGAATTCAAATCCTACTTGGAGTTTTCATGTTGTTTAAAGTTAGTTTTTCACTTATAATGTACATTGTTAATCCTGATGATTTTACTGACAAATCAAAAGGCGTATCAAAATTAGCTATGAATACGATAATATCACTTGTTATGCTTGCTATTGTTCCATATATATTTAACATGGCATTTCGCCTACAAGCAATGATATTGGATGATAATACTTTAGCAAGAATTATATTTGGAGATGGCACTGATGATGAAGGTAAAGGTTATCAAAGAGATATATTAAGTGGTGGAGATAAAATTAAATATGAAATTTTAATGCCATTTTTTCAACCAAATTATTACATTAATGGTTTAGAATCATGCGCAACTTTAAAAGATGAGGATGGAAAATTAAATAATAAATGTTATAAACAATTACTAAAAAAAATCAACGATACTGATAAAACAAATATAGAAAATTATAAATTAGGAATAGGAGAGGAAAGCTTTGGCTTGACATTTAGGTTAAACACTATAAATACCACTCTAAAAGGAGATTCTGAAACATATTTGTTTGATTATAAATGGCCTTTAACTACAATAAGTGGAGTTATAGTATCTTTGCTTCTTATTAGTTTTTGTATAGATATTGGTGTAAGATCAATTAAGCTAGCATTTTTACAATTAATCGCACCAATTCCAATTATATCTTATATGGATCCTAAAAGTGGTAAAGATGGATTGTTTGGTAAATGGGCAAAAATGTGTGGAACAACATATATAAGCTTATTTGTAAGATTGTTAGTATTATTCTTAGGTATATTTATTATAACGAATATTGACGAATTAGTAGATGTAGTTGATGGTTCTACTGAAACCGATCCAGTTGTGAAAATATTTATTATAATTGGAGTATTATTCTTTATTAAACAATTACCACAAATTCTTAATAATTTAGGTATTAAACTTGATGGAGATGGTAAATTTACACTTAATCCATTCAAAAAAATGGAAGAAGGAATGATTGGGGGCAAAATTGCTTCTAAACTTCCAGCAGCAGCTGCAGGCGCAGCAGTAGGCTTAGGTATTGGTGCAGTAGGAACTGCAACTGGTGCAGGAGCAGGTAAATGGTTTACAGGGATGGCATCCGGATTGTCTGGTGGACTAAAAGGCAAAAAAATTGGAGAAATTCATAAAGATCAAGTTGCTGCTAATGCAAGATTAAGAGAGGCACGAGCAAATGGTTCAACGTTTATGGGAAGAATGGGTGCACGTGCCACAGGGTTTATTGGTGCTGAATCTGCTGGCTCAAGAATGGAAAGAGAACAAAAAGCTTTGGAAAAGCAAAAACAATTTTATGACCAACAAGCAAAAGCTGAAGGAGATATTCGCGAAAGAATAATGGATGAATTAACTAATAATGGTGAATATGATACAAAAACAACAGGAAAAGAAGCTTGGTTCACAGCTAGACAAAAATTATTAAAAGCCCAAGCAGAATATGAATCTGCGAAACAAAGCGGAGATTCTATAAAAATTGCAAATGCAAAAGCAGCATTAAATCAAACAGAAGACAAAGCATATAAATATATACTTGAATCAGGACAGGCAACTGTTGATGGAAAAGTTAAATCAATTGTTCGTGAGTTTAATGTTAGAAATCAAAATAATCAAGAATATGCTAATGAAGCTGGATTGTCAGATTTGAATTTCACAAAGAATACAGTAGGGGATGTTACAGATGATAGCAATTTTGATTCATTTAATGCAAATGCTAAAGATGCAGATGGTATTAAAATTCATCAAAACTTCGAATCATTGTCAAATGCCAAAAAACAATCTTTGGCCACTGGAAACAATGTCAGCGATACATTATATGCGGCACAAACTTCCGATGCTGCACAAGTTGCCGCTGCTAACCAAGCTGGGATTGGTAAATCTTAAAATAAAAAGGTGTGTGATATAATATGAATAATTATTTAATACCGGCTAATTCAAAGAAATCGTTGATGTTCTTTGGTATGTTTACACTAGGTGATTTAATACTATTTGGAGTGGGTGCAACAATATCGATGATTTTGTTGTTCGCACTCAATATTGATAGTCTTTTATTTGCAATACTTGCTATCACACCTGGTGTGATATGTGCATTTTTGATTTTACCTATACCTAATTATCATAATGTACGTACAATAATTAGATTAGCTTGGAATTTTTATACGACAAGACAAAAATATATATGGAGAGGTTGGTGTTATAAAGATGGCGAAGAAAGAGATAAAGAGTAAGTATACTGATGTACCAGTAAAAGATATTAAAAATGGCGTAATTGTTCTTGATAATAAGAAGATGGTTGCAGGTGTCAAAATAGTTCCTCGTAATTTGTTTATTCTTGATCCTGCTACGCAAAATGCTGTTATTAATAATTTAAAAGTAGTTTATAATGTAATTGATTATGAATTTTGGATTATTGCTGCTGATAGACCGGTTGATATAAACGTATATTTATCTGAACTGCAAGTTGCATATCATAATTCAAATGATCCTGTTAAACGTAAGATGATTCTAGAAGATATTGATAAAGCTAATATGTTTATGAATAATAATGTAGTTGATACTGAGTATTATTTGCTTTTTAAGGATAAAGATATGGATGCTATTCAAAAGAAAATACGTAATTTGATTAGTAATTTAGCTTCGGCTGGACTAACTTCTTTTCAAGCTACTAATGAAGATTTAAGAATGATTTTAGATAATTTCTTAAATGGTGGAGAAACAACTACTTTTGGGACGGTGATGGCATGACAAATATAAAAAATGAAATTGCTCCTAAAGGTTTGGAGTTTAAAAGTAATGAATTTATTGTTAGTGATAAGTATGCGACTATTATGTCAGTTATATCTTATCCTAAGTTTATTTATCCAGGATATTTATCAAGTTTAACAAGTATGTCAGGTATTAAGTTAGTTATTAAGCATATTCCACTACCTGTTTCTAGTATGAGTAAGATGCTTAATAAGGAACTTGCTGATTTAAAGCAAAGATATCAAGATGAAAGAGACCGTACTATTCAAGAACGCCTTCGTCAAGATTATGAGTCTTTAGAACAATTTATTAGTGAACTTGCAGCTACACAATCAAAAGTTTACGATTTTCAACTTCACATTATGTTGACTGCTGATAGTAAAGAAGAATTAGATTTAAAGAAGTTGCAGGTTAAGAATTATTTAGAGGCTATGCAATTAAAGGCTATTCCTTTAAGATTTGAACAGGATAAAGTATTAAAATCAATTTTACCTATTTATGGCAAACAAGACATCGAAGATCGTATTGGTACACCAATGCCTTCTCCAACGATGGCTGCTATGTATCCATTTATTTTTGATAGTATTAAAGATCCTGGATTAGGTACTTTACTTGGAGTAGATTTCTCTGGAGGAGTTATTTTATTTAATCAATTTTTATATCAAATAAAGAAGGAAAATAATCGAAATAATGCCAATATGATTATCTTAGGTACTTCTGGTAGTGGTAAATCTACTGCTGCAAAAATATTATTACGTAGTCACCTTAGAAATAATCATCAAGTTGTTGTTATTGATCCTGAAGGTGAATTTGAAGATATGGCTCATCTTTATCGAGGAGATTTTATTGATCTTGGTAAGGGTGGAGAATTTGGTATGATTAATCCTTTAGAGGTTGTTTTAGATGCAGATGAAGATGAAATTAAGCAAGGATTAGGTTATACTGTTTTAACTCGTACTATTCAGACAATTAAGGCCTTTTTAAAGTATTATGATCCAACTACAACGGAAGACTTAGTTAATATGTTTAGTGAAATAGTTCAAGAGACATATAAACGTTTTGGTATCGATTTTAATAGTGATTTTACTAAATTTACATCTGAAGATTATCCAACTTTTCAAGATGTATATGCAACAATTAAAGGTAAAATATTAGCTATGCCTGAAAAAACAAGAGAAAAAGATACACTAGAGGCATTAGAATTAAAAATTCGCCCATTAATTAAAGAGTTAAAGTTCTATTTTGATGGACATACAACTATTAATCCTAAGAGTAATTTTATAGTATTTAATATTAGAGAATTAATGAATGCAGATACTAACATCAAAAATGCATTATTCTTCAATATATTAAAATATGCTTGGGGACTTACTTTAAATAGTAGTATTAATACAGTTATGATGGTTGATGAAGCTCACGTATTACTTAGTGGTGGTAATACATTAGGTGCGGACTTTTTAGCGCAAATACAAAGACGTGCGAGAAAGTATAATACGGGTACTATTATGATTACACAACAGCCAACAGACTTTAGTGATCCAACTGTTATTACTCAAGGAAAAGCTATTTTTGATAATGCAGCTTATTACTTGGTTATGGGTTTAAAGAAACAAGCTGTTACAGATTTAGCTCGTCTTATAGATTTGAATGATAGTGAAATGGAAAGTATAAAACAATATGGTCAAGGAGAAGCGTTATTTGTCTGTGGAAGCAGAAGAATGCGTATTAATGTAATAGCATCTGATGCTGAATTAGATTCATTTGGATCAGGTGGTGGATTATAATAATTTAAAGGTGGTGACCTAAGATGAACGATAATAATGGATTTGAAAATAGAATGAATCAAGCTACACAAAATAATAGTAATAATCAAAATTCTAATATGCAAAATATTCATAATAAGGATAATGTAAATAGAGATAGTGATTTTTATAAACAAACAGCTGGATTAGGACCAAATTCCAGAAGAGATAATTCCAAAACAAAAGGTAGTAGTTCATCTAATTCACCAATGTCAACAGGTGGTGTCACTTCTAAAGGATCAACAGGTAACAATAGTATTCGAAAATCCAATAGTCATGGTAGTGGAAGTAATTCTCCTATAAAAAATATGCTTGGAGGATCATCAATGCTTCCATTTGGTAATCCTTTAGCTAGAAGAGGTGGTGTGAGCTTAATCAATAATCCTCTTACACGTATGCTTCCTGGTGGGAAAGCTGCTAGTACATTAAGTAGTATACTAAGAAAGAATAAATCTAAATCGTTGTTTTCTGCCCCATTTGGTATTGGAGCTAAAAAAGAAGGAGCAGAAGAAACGGGTTCAGATCAAGGTGATAACTCGGAAAATAATCAAGGTGATCCAATTGAACCACCTAATAAAAAAGAAGAAAATCGTGTAGAAGAAATATCAATTAGACTTCCTTTTAAAATTAAATTAGCGCTTATTATATCTGCTTGTACTTTGGCTATATTTATGGTTTTACTAATTTCTCTTATCAATACAGATACTATTCAAAAATTAATTGCTAATAGATTTTCAGTTTCTATTTTTGATGATAAAGATAGTGCAGCTGATATTGATGAAAATGGTAATAATTCGGGTGAATGGGTTAGAGAAGATGACGCATTTATTATAAATAAGGATTCTAATATATATTTAAAGAATAATTTTATTGATGACAAACAAAAATCATCTGTCAAATTTGCAACTTATAAATCTAGTAAAGATGTAGATTTATCATCTTTAAAAGAATATTATAAAGTTGATTGTAGTGGAGATGATTGTGAGAAAACAGCTCTATATAAATTTTATCGTAAATTATATGATATTTATTTTATGTATAAATATAAATATCATATAAATATTGATTTACCTCTTTTAATGTCAACATTAGATTATAATTCAAAATCACAAAATGATTTATTTAATAATCATCAATCAGATTATGACATTGAAGCTGTACGTGAAAATGATTATGACAATGATAATATTACTATTTTAGATTGGGAAAATGATTTTAAAAATTTAGATGGTTATAAGTATTTAAATGCTAATGATTTTAGATATGATATGCAAATATTAGCTAAAAATATGGTAAAGAAAAAGATTACTTATAAATGTGTTAAAGATGATGATAAAAATAAATTTAAAGATAAAAAAGCTAATAATATAGAGACAAGTAATTATGAAAAAAAATTAAAATGTGATAAAGATTATACTTTAGATAAAGAATCAATAGAAGCATCTTATAAATTAGATAAAGATCAATATGATGAATTTTTATTAGAGTATATTGAGCACAAATTTTATATGAAAGGTTCAAAAGTAGATACTAGTCAAAAGACAGAATCTGATGAACAAATTGGAGGATCTGTTAAATCTAATTCATTAGCTGAGGCTATGGTAAAAAGAGGATTAGAAGAACACGAAAAATTTAAAGCTGGAAAAACAAGCCCATATACATATCAAAGTGCTCAAGGACTTGGCTCGGGAGTAGCTTGGTGTGCAGCTTTTGTAAGTTATGTATCAAAACATGCAAGCTATAAAGGAAAAACAGTTGCTGATATTGTTGGAAAAACAAGTGCAAGTACTGGTGATTTTATGCAGTATTTTCATAGAACCAAAGGAATAAATTTTTATTATAATGATTCTTGTTCTTATTTAAAAGGAAAAAATGGAAAAGGAAAATATACTCCTAAACCTGGTGATTACATTTTCTTTGATTGGGATAGTCAATTTAGAGACATTAGTCAAGCTGTACCAGGTAGTGGTCCACAAGATCATACCGCAATGGTAGAAAAGTATAAAGATGGAAAAGTTTATATTATTGAAGGAAATTATAGTAATAGAACAAATAGACGAGCAATTCCAATTACTAATTGTCAACTAATTGGATATGGTTCTTGGTATTAGGAGTGATTATGAAAAGATATTTTAAGTATTTGATAATTATATTTTTCTTTCTTACTATATGTGGGTGTACTGCTGAATACAATTTAAATATTACTAATAATACAATAGATGAAGATTTTTCATCTACAATTTACAAGTCTGAAATACCACAAAATAGTGATATTCAACAAGGTGTTGAATTAGATGATCCAATCACACCATTTATAGATAATGATCAATATCCTTTTTATAAGAATAATAGTATTACATATGATAAAAATATTATTGAAGAAGATGATTATCGTCTAGTTAATTATAAATATACTTACTCATTAAAAGAATATTCTAAATCTAATGTTTTAAAAACGTGTTTTGATAAGTATAAATATAGTTATAATGATAATATAGTATTTAATGCAACAGGAACGTTTTATTGCTTACATTCTGATGAATTAAATATTAATATTACAACTAAAAATAAGGTTTTATCTAATAATGCTGATAAAGTAAGTGGTAATACATATACTTGGATAATTAATAAGAAGAATTCTGATAATATAAATATGAGTATTGAAATAGAAAAGAGTTCTTTATCCAAAACAATAAATAAATATTTATTGTTCGTTGTTGGTGGAGTGATACTACTTATTGTGCTTATTATAATATTTTTTATTAAAGCGAAACAGAGCAAAAATAATAGATTTTAATTGAGGTGGTAAAATGAAGTATGGTAAATATATTGTGTTATTATTTATAATACTTTTTTTGCCTTTTAAATCTTCTGCATATGACTATGTAAATCCTGAAAATGCAAGCAATATTGCTCAAGGAAGACAATCTATTCATCAATTATATAGTTTGTATGAGAGTCTATTTCCAACACCTGAAGATGAAGATGAACAATATAATGAAGAAAATGTTTGTGATGCATCATCTTATATGTGGCCAATAGGGAGTAGTAAAGCAACTAAGAAAATGGCTACTGGAAAACCAGCATCAGTAACTATTACATCTAAATTTGGTTCAAGAGAAGCTGGTATTCACGATAATGGTCATGGTGGTATGGACATTGGTGCATCATTAAAAACCAATGTTATAGCTGCTCAATCTGGTGAAGTTGTAACAGCTAATAAAGGGTGTAAATCATTTGGACCTAAAAATTGTGGTGGAGGATATGGTAATTACATAATCATAAAACATGATGATGGTAATTATACGTTATATGCACATCTCCATCAAGGTACTTTAAAAGTAAAAAAAGGGACAACAGTTAATCAAGGTCAACTAATTGCTGGAGTTGGAAGTAGTGGAGACTCTACTGGGCCACACCTTCATTTTGAAGTTAGAGAAGGATCTAATAATGGAAAATCGCGTGTTGATCCATTAAAGTTCGTTGATCCTAAAAAGCCACGTCCTAGTGATGGAGACAGTTGTGATATGTCAAATGATTTCTTGAATTTTGTTCATGGTATGGAATCTGGTGATATTTACGATCCAAATGCTAAGGGAGAATATGAAGCAAAAAATGAAGGTGATGGACAGCCTTGGACTATTGGACCAGGATTAACTCCTAGTGATAAAGTTGATTTTCAAGCAGTAGGTATAGATTTTGACAAGATTCATGAACATACTATGATAAGTAAAGCAAAAATTGAAAAAGTTTTTGTTCATTCTGTTGAGCGTCATATTGATAACACTAAAAAGTATCTTAAAAATAATAATATTTCTTTAAATAATTCTCAAGTACTTGCATTAACATCTTTTCATTATAATTATGGTGAGGCATTAGGAGATTTTAAAAATGGTTATAGTAAATACGGAAATAAACCAAAACTATTTAATACTTTTTGTGCTATTTCACACGCATATGGTCACCAATTAGCTGGTGGACTTGTAAAAAGAAGAAAATTAGAATGGATTATGTATACAACAGGTGTAATTATTAATAATGTTCATTCAGATAAAGTGACAAATACTCCTCATGATACTCAAGACTCAGAAGGAACAGAATGTGTGGGTAATTTTAAAATTCCAAACAAATATAAGAGTAAGGTTAATAAATTTTTGGAAAAGACAGCTAGTGAGTTTAATGGTAAAATAACATATTATTAAGGAGAGAAAAATGAAATTAGGATTAAAGGAAAGTATTATTATATTGTTTATTATGTTTGCACTTGCCATGTTTATAATATATGGAAAATCACGTAGTAATAATAATAAAGTTACTAGAGATATAAACGAAGCAATAATAGTGGATAATAGTACAGATTTTTATGATGTTAGTGGTATTGTTGATAAATATATTGATGCTTTAATGAATAAGAATACTAACGATATTATTAAAATGCTTGATAATTCATATATAAATGAGAATAAAATAACTAAGAAAAACTTATATAACTATGTTCAAGATTTAAGTGATAATAATTATACTTTTTCTCCTGTTAAAATGTATTATTATGAAATAAATGATGATCAGTTTAAATTTTATGTTCATGGTCATTTAGAAATAGAAACAATAGATTATAGCACGGATTATAAAGAATTATATGTATGTGTTATAATGGATAAAGAAAAAAACATTTTTTCTATTATTCCTGATGATGGATCTATTTTCAAGGAGGTAGAAAAATGATTATTGATTTAAAAAAGAAAGATATATTTATACTTGTGTTAATAACTATTGTTTTAATATCTATTATCATTTATACATACTTTCAGAGAAATTCTTCTTCTGGAATCAGTTTAAAGAAAAATAGTGCAAATACATATTCTAGTGCTTATATTACAAATGATAAACAAGCATCTATTTATTTAAGTACATATTATAATTTAATAAATAACGATGATAGTGAAGCATATGAATTGTTAGATTCTAGTATTAAAGAAAAGATGGATTTAAATACTTTTAGAAATTATATTTCTAATCATGATTTTTCATCTACTAAAATCCAAAAATTCCGTATCTATACTAAAAATGGTAAGGAATACTACGATATATATGATATTAATAATAATCATATTCAGTTTAAAACTGATGGTGTAATGCAATATAGTGTTATAATATATAATTAGTGGGAGGTTTATATGAAATTAAAATTTAGAGCAGAACCAAAAGATTGGACAATATTTATTTCGTTTTGTATTGCTTGGTTTATTGTTGTAGCTCTTGCAATTGTCAATATTCATTCTTTTGTAACTGGAGAACCATTTACTATAAATATATTCTTGATATTTACTAGCTTTAATATGCTAGGTTTAACTATTTTTGGTTTTCTAGGTGGAATTATTTTTGGCTTAGTTAGTGTTAAATCATACTTTTTTGAAAGAGAATCTGGTATTGGAACTATATCAGCAGAAAAGAAAACAAAAACATATGCCAGATGGTGTAAAGATAAAGAAATGCAGAAGGATAATGGAATAGCTCCTGTAGATCCTAAGGCTCCAAAAGCTGATGCAGCTGGAATACCAATTATGATGAATGAAAAGAAAGTATGGGTAGATAATGGGGAATATCATAACTTAGTTATAGGTTCTACCGGTGCCGGAAAAACACAAACAACAGTTTTACCAATGGTAAATTTACTTGCAAAACATGATGAATCTATGATTATTACTGACCCTAAAGGTGAAATTTATGAAAACTGTTCTGAGTATTTAAAAAGCTTGGGTTACAATATTGTCTTATTAAATTTCCGTGATCCACAACAAGGCCATAGTTGGAATCCAATGTATTTACCTTATTCGTTATATAAAGATGGAAATATTGATAAATCTGTTGAATTATTAGAAGATCTAGGTGCGAATATTATTAAAGATCCAACAGCTAAGGGACAAGATCCATTCTGGGAAAATACCTCCGCTGATTATTTTACAGGACTAGCGTTTGCACTTTTTGAAGATGCTAAAGAAAGTGAAATTAACTTAAATAGTATTAGTTTAATGACTACTATTGGAGAGGAAAAATTAGCTAATACTACATATATTAAAGAATACTTTAGTTATAAAGATCCTGCAAGCACATCATATACTAAAGCTTCTTCAACTTTAATGGCTCCAAGTGAAACTAAAGGATCAATTTTATCAGTATTTAAGCAAAAAATTCAGTTATTTGCATCGAGAGCTAATTTATCAGAAATGCTTGCGAATAATGATTTTGATATGAGAGACATTGGAAGAAAGAAAACAGCTGTATTTATTGTAATACAAGATGAAAAAACAACATATCACTCATTAGTAACAATATTCTTAAAACAATGTTATGAAACATTGATATCTGTTGCACAAGAAGAGGGTGGTAAGTTACCACATAGAACCAATTTTATTCTAGATGAGTTTGCCAATATGCCACCTTTAAAAGATGTTACAACAATGGTAACAGCTGCACGTTCTAGAAATATGCGTTTTACCTTTATTATTCAAAACTTTGCACAATTATATGAAGTATATGGAAAAGAAAATGGTGAAACAATTAAAGGTAACTGTGGTAATATTGTTTATCTTATTAGTACCGAAATGCAAGCTCTTGAAGAAATAAGTAAAATGTGTGGAGATGTTAAATCGAAAGAAAAAGAAAAAACAACATCTACACCTTTAGTTAGCGTTAGTGATTTACAAAGAATGGATCAATGGGAAACTATAATAATTCGTCTCCGTAAAATGCCATTTAAAACCAAATTAACACCAAATTTTAAAATGGATTGGGGACATCATTTCCCTAAGGCTTCATATCCACATCGTGAAAGAAAAGAAATTGATGTTTTCGATTTAAAAACATTTGTTGAAAAGAAAAGGGAAGAAAAAATAAACAATATGTTGGGTGGTGGACCAGGTTCTTCACCTATGCCAGGGAATCCGTTTGGACCAGGACCTATGGGGCCAAATCCATTTGGCGGAGCTCCAACAGGATTATTTGGAGGAGGTCAATCAAGCCCATTTGGTGGACCTAAACCATCAGGTAATGAGGGATTTAATGTAGATGATTTAGTAAAACGAATTGATGCTAAAATTGCTGAGTTAGAAGAAGAAGAAAGAAAAGAAGCAGAAGAAAAAGCACAAAAAGAATCACAAGAATCGTCACCATCAGAAGCTGTTATTGAAGCAGACGACAGTAATAATATTGTTGATAATATTAAACAAGTTGAAAATAGAGAAAAATCAAATACTGTTGTTTCTGACGATAAAAACAATTTGCAAAATAATAATAGTGTTACAGATGATCAATTCTTTGATGATTTCTTTGGGGATGATTAGTCAATAATCCTTCTTAATATTAATTACTTTCGTATAATATAATAGGGTGATTATATGATTAGTGTTACTATTCAAGAACTTAATAAAATGAATAATATTAATATTATAGATATACGAAGTATAGAAAAGTACAATGATAACCATATAAATGGTGCGAAAAACATTCCATTTGACAAATTGTTATTATATCCAAATAACTATTTAGAAAAGAATAATACATATTATCTTTATTGTCAAAAAGGAAAGAAAAGTAGTCAATTATGCCGAATATTAAATTCTAAAGGTTATCATACAATAAATATTCTAGGCGGATATGAAGCATGGATTTTAAACAAGTAAGAACGTCTAATGACGTTTTTATTTAGCTATTGGAGGAATAATATGAGAAAGATTATAATAATAGTTTTAATGATACTAATTACTGGATGTGGCACAAAGAAAATGATTTGTGAATTAAATGTTGATAATAACAATCAAAACTATAAATTGATTGGTAAATATGAAATAAGATATCAAAATAATTTGGTTAAAAATGTCTCTACAACAGAAACATATATATCAGATAATTCTCAAGTAATAGAATACTTTGATAAATATTTAACTAAAACATATAAAGATTTTAATAAAAATTATGGCAATATAAGTTATCATAAAATAAATAAACAGAACCAAATATCTTATAAAGTAGTGATTGATTATTCAAAAATTGATAGTAAAAAGCTAGTTAAAAATGGAGTAATTGATAAATCAAATATACGAAATAAAAATATTACTATTTCGGGATTAGTAGATATGTATGAAGCTAAAGGTGCAAAGTGTAATTAATTAGCACTTTTTTCTTGACTTATAATAAATAAGTGCTAAAATATAGTAGGTATTTTTGAAAGAGGAATAAAAGTGAAAAAGAATAGAAAATTTAAATTGATTAAAGCAGGAATTGGTATAACTGTAGTTGCTACCACGCTACTTACAAGTAGTTGTGGTAATTCCATGTTGGATAAATATTATATTGTAACAGACAGTAGTAATAATTATCTTTGTACAAGAAAAAATCCATCATTAAATACACATGATTATGAGTTTTATGATATAAAGGATAATACTTTGATAGGAGTTTTATGTTCAAAACGTGGTGGTAATTTTGATTATAGTATGCATCATATAGGAACAAAGTTTTTGAATGAACTTCAAGTTATACCTCTTGCTCAAGCACTATCTGATGAAGATATAAATACTTCATTATTTAATAAGGAAGCAGATGTTAATAGATTAATTGATGATGATTTATTAAAAGATATTGTCAATAATCATTTTGTTAAAGAAGAATATCATTTAACAGAAGAGTTTAAATATATTCCAAGTTCTAAGTTACAAATATTTGTACATGATAATGAAATTATGATTGGATATGATGTTTCACCAGATAGAGATTTTAATAAGTTTCGATATATATATTCAATCGAAGATATGGATGTTAAAGAATTTGATAGAAATGAAGAAGTAAAAGCTGTTAATATTGGAATATATCTTACAGATCAACACTATCGAAATAATTATATAACCTATAATGATGCAATGGGTATGATTAGTTCTTATAAAATAAATCATCATCAAAAAATTAAAAAGATATCTTGACATGTTTAAATAAATGTGTTAAGATTTTTTTAGCACTCAAAAAACATAAGTGCTAAAAGAAAGGGTGATAGAATGAAACAATTTAAGGCAGAATCAAAAAAACTTATGGATTTAATGATTAATTCCATATATACAAACAAGGATATCTTTTTAAGAGAGATCATTTCTAATGCAAGTGATGCAATTGATAAATTATATTACAGATCACTAACAGATAAGAAGGTTAAACTTAATAAAGATGATTTCGAAATTCGTATTGATTATAATAAGGAAGATAGGACTCTAACTGTATCTGACAATGGTATTGGAATGACTAAAGAAGAATTAGAAAATAATTTAGGTACTATTGCGCATAGTGGATCTTTAGACTTTAAATCAAATAATGATCCGAAAGAAAATATTGATATCATAGGTCAATTCGGAGTAGGTTTTTATTCAGCATTTATGGTGGCCGATAATGTCAAGGTTATATCTAAATCGTATGATAGTGATGATGCTTACATTTGGGAATCTAGTGGCGTAGAAGGCTATAGTATTAAAAAGATAGATAAAGAAAATTTTGGTACAGATATCATTTTAACACTTAAATCTGATGAAGATTATAATAAATATTTAGAAGAATATGAAATAAAACAATTAGTAAAAAAGTATTCTGATTATATTACTTATCCAATTAAAATGGAAATTATTCATCATCATAAAAAGAAAGATAGTGATGAATATGAAGATATTAAAAAAGTGGAAACAATTAATAGTTTAATACCAATTTGGAAGAAAAACAAAAACAAAATTAAAGATGAAGAATATAATAATTTCTATAAAGAAAAATTCTTTGATTATGAAGATCCTATAATGCATATTCATACAATTGCTGAAGGAACTATATCATATAATTCACTTATTTATATTCCATCACATGCAGCATATGATTATTATACAAAAGAATATGAAAAAGGATTGAAACTATATTCTAATGGTGTATTAATAATGGATAAATGTAGTGATTTAATACCTGATTATTTTAGTTTTGTAAAAGGAGTTGTAGATACTCCAGATTTATCATTGAATATTTCACGTGAGACATTACAACAAAATCGTGTTTTAAAAACGATTGCAAAAGGAATTGAAAACAAAATAAAAAAAGAATTGTTAGAATTATTAAAAAATGATAGATCAAAATATTTAGAATTTTATAAAGTATTTGGTATGCAATTAAAAATTGGTGTTTATAGTGATTACGGAATAAATAAAGAAAAAATTCAAGATTTAATTATGTTTTATTCCTCAAAAAAAGAAGATTTTATTACATTAAAAGAATATGTAGATAATAATTCAGATAACAAAGAAATTTATTATGCATGTGGTGAATCTATCGATAAAATTTCTATGTTACCACAAGTTGAATCATTAGTAAAAAAGGATATTGATATCTTATATTGCTCTGATTACATTGATGAATTTGTTTTAAAAACGATTATGAAATTTGAGGACAAAGAATTTAAAAATGTATGTTCTGATAAATTAGATATAGAAGATAACGAAGAAACTGAAAAACTAAATAAATTAAATGAAAAATATCAAGATATGTTATCTTTAATGAAAGAAACAATTGAAGTAAGTGATGTAAAATTTACAAATAAATTAAGCAATCACCCTGTATGCTTATCAACTAAAGGTGATGTATCAATTGAGATGGAAAAAGTTGTAAATGCAATGCCAACTGATCAAGAAATAAATGCGGAAAAGGTATTGGAGATAAATGAAAACCATCCAATAGCTAAAACCGTACAAAATTTATATAAAAAAGATAAAGATAAATTAAAAGATTATACAAAAGTGTTATATGCTCAAGCTAGATTAATTGA
>CACZQD010000084.1 GCA_902783215.1 uncultured Erysipelotrichaceae bacterium | reverse complement strand
GAGAAGTAGTTCATTATCAAAGATTTAAAGAATTAAGAGATTATTATATGGATAAATATAAGAAAAGTAAAAGTAGAGACTAGTCTCTGCTTTTAAAAATATAAGTATTTTATTCTTTTCCTAAAATATTATAGTTTAAAAGATATCATGAATAATTATAAATAATATGTTAAAAATATGATATAATTAAATAAAGCTTAATATAATTATTAGAAATTGGTAGAAAAAAGGGAGTGTGAAAGTTATGGGAATATTTATAATATCATTAGTCGTTTCAGTGATACCTTCTATAATTTTATATAAATGGTTAGTTAAAAGTAAGAGTGATGATGAATATAAGTCATTATGCAAAACATCATTAAAAAAAGGAATGTTAGCAATTTTTACTATCATAATATTGTCTTTTGCATTATATATTATTGGTAGGATATTAAAAAATGCAGGTATAAATCTAATTTTGTATGAAGCATACTATGCTTTTATTGCATTAGCTTTGGCTGAAGAATTAGTTAAGTATTTAAGCTTTAAATCAGTTTTGAAAAATACGAAATATAAATATAATTATTTTGATGTAGCAATATTTATGAGTATTGTGGGATTGGGTTTTGGAATTATTGAAAATATAACATATTCTATTAATTCTGGAGTAATTCCAATGTTAATTAAAGGTACTGATTTAGCGCATGCAGGATATGGTTTTATTGTTGGATATTTTTATGGTAAATCATTAAAGAAAAATAATAAAAAATATAGATTAGCAGGATTTTTAATATCTTGGTTATTACATGGATTATTTGATTTCGGATTAAGTAATGAATTCATTAAATTAAATGATAATCTCGTATTTATTTCTATTTCTTTAACACTCATATCATTCATTACTTTAATATTATTTATTAGATATGTAAGAAAAGAAAAAGGTAATTTAACTGAATAGTAATAATATTGCTAGATGATATTTCAAAGTTATAGAAATAGGTGTATAATTATTTATGAAAGGAGATAATTGTATGCGTAAGAAAGAACCAAAAGAAGTACTTAATGGATTTAGTTGGGTATATATGTTTTTTGCTATAGTTGGTATTATATGTGCTATTATAGTTCCGTTAATACCTGCTATTCCTGAAGCATTTAAACAGGCTATGAATGATGGTAGTGATCCAATTGTATTTTTAGAAACAAATATAATTGTTAGAGTACTAATTGATTTATTATATTTCTATCTATTAAGACAATACACTAGTGGAAAAAGTAAAGGGACGTTACTTATAGTATTATTAGTTATTGGATTAGTAGGTAATTTAGTTAGTATGTTTACTACAAAAGGAACATCTACTTTAAATCTTATCATTAATGCAGTAGTACTATATTATGCTTTAAAAGCAAGAAAATAATTGTTTTATTAAAATGCTTAGTAATAAATCAAGACTTATAACGTATAATGAATTAATAATGAATTTGGGTTGCACATCAAACGAGTACAGTAATTAACAATATGATCAAAGTTGGTAATATTATAAATGTTTTAATTAAATGAATAGATTTGTAAATAGTATATTATAAATAAAAATAGAGATAATTTTGACTTCTCTATTTTTAAATATTATATGGATAAATATAAGAATTCTATTTATAGATAACAAGCTGTTGGCCTGGGTATATTAAGTTAGGATTAGAAATATTATTATCATTAGCTATTTTTTGATAAGTAGTATTATACTTTTTGGCAATCTTACTTAAAGTATCACCTTTTTGCACTGTATATATTATTTTATTATTCAGATTATTATCAGTTGTATAAATATTTAATTTTTGTCCAGGATAAATTAAATTTGGGTTAGAAATATTATTATCAATAGCTATTTTTTGATAAGTAGTATTATATTTTTTAGCAATACTACTTAAATTATCACCTTTTTGAACAATATAAGTAACATATGATGGATTACTTAAATTATCTGTAATGGTATTTTTGTTATATCCATTTAGCCCTTTTTTCTTAATAATGAATGGATAATCTATGTATGCATAATCTTGATCACAAACCATATTATCAATTTTATTACTTCTTAATGCATTTGTTTCCCCACCAAATTGCCACATACCGTTTGCTAAAGATGTGGGTCTTTTTGTACCCCAGTAGGCAATCCATTTATCATATCTTTTTAATTTTTTTGTATCAATATAATTATTAAACCAATTTATATTAGCGTATATTCCTACATAGTATCCTTTTCTTTCTAAAGTTTCACAAAATCCTTTAATTGCTTTTGTAACTTTATCTTTTCCTACCTTACTTTGATATACATTATCTTCTACATCAATATAAATAGGATAATCAAATTGTTTGCCTTTTAAACAATTATTATATAAAAATTCAGCCTCTTTTTTTCCTTCTGTATGACTTGTTGCTCTAGAAAAATAATATGCCCCAACCCCTAATTTATTATCTTTGGCGCTATTATAGAATTGTTCAAAAAGATTATCTTTTACATAATCTTTATTAGCTGATCCTGTATACCCACCACGAATAATAACAAAATTAACTCCCTCGTTTTTAGCAATTTTTAAATTCATACCATCTTGGTATTTACTAATATCAATTCCAAAAATTGGCACTATTTTCACCTCCTATCTTATTTTATGGAGATTTAATAATTCTAAATAATTAAAGAATATAAAAATCCTAAACAATTTTAGTCTAGGATTACAAATTCATTATTATTAATATCAATATTTACTGTACTATTATATTTTATTTTATCTTCTAAAATATTGTTAGCTATTAATGATTCAATATTCTTAGAAACATATCTTTTAATAGGTCTTGCACCATATAATTCATTATAAGAATTATTAACAATATATTCCTTAGCTTTATTAGATACTTTTATCTTAATTAATTTATCTGATAATCTATATTCAATGTTTTTAATAATATTGTCTAGAATTTTATAAATAGTATCTTTAGAAAGCGAATTAAAGATAATAATTTCATCAATACGATTAATAAACTCAGGTTTGAAAGTATGTTTTAATTCATTGTGGACTAATTCTTCAGCATTAATTTCTTTGTTTAAAATATATTCACTTCCTAAATTAGATGTCATAATGATAATGGTATTTTTAAAATCAACTGTTCTTCCTTGCGAATCAGTAATACGTCCATCATCAAGAATTTGAAGTAAAATATTGAAGACATCTTTATGAGCTTTTTCTATTTCATCAAACAATACAATTGAATATGGATTTCTTCTTACAGCTTCAGTTAATTGACCACCTTCATCGTATCCAACATATCCTGGAGGAGCACCAACTAATCTAGAAACTGAATGACTTTCCATATATTCACTCATATCAATACGCACAATGTGTTTTTCATCATCAAATAATTCATACGCTAAAGATCTAGCTACTTCAGTTTTACCTACACCAGTAGGACCTAGAAAGATAAATGAACCAATTGGTCTATTTGGATCTTTTATACCAGCTCTTGCACGCTTTATAGCCTCACTGACAAGATGTAAAGCGTTATCTTGACCTTTTACTCGTTTAGCAAGATTTGTTTCTAAATTGAGTAGTTTTTCTCTTTCTCCGCCTACTAATTTT
>CACZQD010000083.1 GCA_902783215.1 uncultured Erysipelotrichaceae bacterium | reverse complement strand
CATCCTTTCTTCAATAGTAGTCTAGACAAATTTATCAAATTTATACATAAAAAATAATAAAAAAAATATAATTAATTGAAAAAAGAGGTGGAAAATGAAAAAAATTATTATTTTATTTGGACTTTTATTTATTATGGTAGGATGTGGAAAAAATAGTGAGACAGCAATATTAAAAAAATTTACATCTAGAGTAGATAGTGCAAAAAGTTATCAATTAACGGGTAAATTAACTATTATTAGAAATGAAAATAAATATACTTATGATGTAACCTCATCATATAAGAAAAGTGATTTATTTAAAGTAAATTTAAAAAATACTACAAATGATCATGAACAAATAATATTAAAGAATAAAGAAGGAGTTTATGTACTCACACCTAATTTGAATAAGAGTTTTCAATTTAAAAGTGATTGGCCATATAATAATTCTCAAATCTACTTACTACAACCTATAGTAACTGATCTTAAAAATGATAAATCAAAGAAATTTAAATCAACTAAAAAAGGATATATTTTTACTACTAAAGTAAACTATATAAATGATAAAAACTTAGTAAAACAAAAAATATATTTAGATAAAGATGCTAATTTAACTAAAATAGAAGTAATAAATAGTAATAATGAAAAAGTAATGATATTCAAAATAAAAGACATCGATATGAATCCAAAATTTAGTGATAATTTCTTTAAACTAGATAAAAAATATTTAAATGAAACTAAACAATCTAATTCAAAAAAGCAAACAAAATCACAAGAAAAAACAAAAACAACATCATTAAGTGAAGATTCAGTGTATCCTATGTATGTACCAACAGACACCTATTTATCAAGTAAAGATGTCGTTAAAACAGATGATGGAGAAAGAGTTATTATGACTTTTGCAGGAGAAAATCCATTTACTTTAGTTCAAGGTGTATCAAGTAAAGAAACTGATTATGTTTATGGTGATCCTTATATTGTTTTAGACACAGTAGGAGCTGTAACAGATGAATCAGTAATGTGGGTAAGTAATAATATAGAATACTATGTTACGTCTGATGTAATGGATACAAATGAACTTTTAACTGTAGCAGAATCTATTAATGTTAAAGCTGTATCTAAGTAGATAAATATGGATAAGGATAGTAAAAAAAGTGTAAAATGTATAAAAAGTCGGTTTAAAATGTTGACTTATGTTTAAATAAGTGATAAAATTAAAATCGTCTTGAGAGAAATACTATCCTTTATATGCGCTCATAGCTCAATTGGATAGAGCGTTTGACTACGGATCAAAAGGTTAGGGGTTCGACTCCTCTTGGGCGCACCATATTTATCGGGAAATGGCTCAACTTGGTAGAGCACTTCGCTTGGGACGAAGGGGTTGCAGGTTCAAATCCTGTTTTCCCGACCATTTTGTATTTAACCCTTATTTTATAAGGGTTTTATTGTACAAAAATTAATATATTTTATTCGAACTTTTACAAAGTATATAATAATCATTTATTATTGATATATAAATAATAGATACAATTATAAATTGTAAAATAAAAATAGCAAAAATAATTACTTTCGTGTTATACTAATGTTAGAAACTTTATATATGGAGGTAAATATGAATTTATTAAAATTAAAGAAAGAATTGATTGAACAAAAAAATTCTAAATTCAAAGGGAACATATATCATTATTCACAAGTTAATTTTGCCTATAATTCTAATAAAATAGAAGGTAGTAGATTGACTGAAGATGAAACAGAAGAAATATTTGAAACAAATTCTTTTATTCCCAAAAGTGAAGATTCAATTAAATTAGATGATTTAATTGAAATGAAGAATCATTTTAGATTATTTGATTATACTTTGGATATTGTAGATGAGGAATTATCTAAAGATTTAATTATTAATATGAACAAGATACTAAAAAGAAATACTACAGATGAAGAAAATCCTAGATATAATGTAGGTGGATTTAAAATTGTTCCAAATAAAATAGGGTTAATAAATGTAATTAATACATCAAGTCCAAGTGATGTTGAAAAGGATTTAAATAAGTTACTATCTTGGTATAAAAATCATAAAAAGATTACATTAGAACATATTATAGAATTTCATGTTAGATTTGAAATTATACATCCATTCGGGGATGGTAACGGAAGAGTTGGGCGTATGATTATGTTTAAAGAATGTTTAAAAAACAATATATTACCTTTTATAGTTTTAGATAAAGATAAACCTTATTATATGAGAGGATTAAAACAATATAAAAACGATAAGACATTTTTGATAGACACAATAAAAAATGAACAAGACATTTATCAAAAAGTTTGTGAAGAACTATTGAATTTTGATTTGAAATAATAGAGAGATTTTTATTAATTTTTGTATTCTTGATCGAATATTTTTAACCACAAAATTCTGTGGTTTTTATTTTGCATATCATTCATTAAAATCTTTACCTCATAAAACACATATTTATCAGATAGTATTTTTAATTGATAGTGTTGATATAGTAATAAAAAATGATAAAATTAAAGTATAAACAGGTGATTATTATGAAAAATCAATTCAATATAGAAGAAATAAATTCGTTATATAAAATGAAAAAAAATGATATCGATAACTTTTCAGAGTGTTCCGCGCTTGCATATCAAAATTATCCATTATTTGATTATATATTAAAAGGAAAAATTAAGCATAAAATTGTTAAAACAATAATGTCAGCTTCAATTCATTCAATGGGAAAACAAGCTATAGGCTTTGCAAACGATAAAAGTGCTGATGCAGTAGCTATTTTTACTCCTCCGAATTATACTGGATCAAAAGTTATTCCGTTTTTATTAGGTGGAGGAATTAAACTTATGTTTATCGCACCACCATCAACCTTTATAAGATTAATAAGATATGAAAATCATGTAATGAAATTAAAAAAAAATTACACAAATCATGAAAGTTGGTATTTATATAATATTACAGTAAAACCTGAATCACAAAGTAAAGGATATTGTTCACAGCTTTTAAAGCCAATGTTTGAATATTTCGATCGTATAGGTCAGGATTGCTATTTGGAAACACATTTAAAAAATAATGTAGATCTTTATAAACACTTTGGTTTTGAACTTATAGATACTAGTTATTTACCAAAATCAAATATCAAACAGTATTCGATGTTGAGAAAGTCACAAGGGAGATAGTATTATGAATAACGATAGATTACAAAAAGCAGAAATAGTTTTTGAAAAATACAAAAAAGAAAAAATAAATATTATAGAAAAAAATTTAAAACTAAAAGGAATAATAAAAGCAAAATTTTATTATCCATTCACACAATTATTATTACGTTTAATCACACTATCTAATCATGAAAAAATATATTATCTAAATGAAAAAAATGTTCAAGTTCCTAAAAATAGACCAGTTATCTATGCAAACACTCATAAATTTAAACCAGATGTTGAAAAAATATCTATATCATTAAAGAAACCTTCTTTTATAGTAGCTAGTGATTTTAAAAATGCATACAAAACAATTAGTGGTTGGTATTTTAATACTAGACCTACTATATTTGTTGATCCTTATTCAAAAGAAGATAAAAGATATACATATAAAATGATGGTTAGATATTTGAAAGAAGGAAATAATTGTATGATATTTCCTGAGGCTGTATGGAATTTATCACCTAATAAAATTGTTTTAGATATTTTTTCTGGAACCGTTAGAGCAGCATTAGAAAGTAATGCGGTGATTGTTGGAACTGCTATAGAAAGATATAACAAAGACTACTATATTAACCGAAAAGGTTATTTTGATCCTTTAGAAGTTTTAAAAAAATATACGGATAAAAGTTTTGATGAAATAAATCATAATTCCTTATATTATGATTTAAAAAATAAAATAATAAATGAATGTAATTTAATCTTAAGAGATCAATTAAGTACTTTAATGTATGAAATATGGTATGCTCATTCTAGTGAATATGGACGTACATCTAGACAAGATTTACAAGAAGATTATTGGCCTAAGTTCGTTAAATCATTAACTCAAGAATGGCCTGGATATAAAATGAGTGATAATATAGAACAACAATTTCAAAATAAAAAAGAAATAGAACAACGAGAAATAGAAAAAGATATAGAAAGCTTAAGAAATAGTTTAAACATAAATAATTTATTTTTATTTACAGATTATGATAGATATGAAAAAGCTAAAAATCTAATAGAAAATTACAACCCAAAGAAAAAAGTATTAAAAAAAGAATTATAGAATAAAAAGGAAGTGGTTAAATGCCTAATTTATATTTACCTGGGGCATCAATTTTATTGAGTTTATTTTTGGTCATCCTATTTTTTTCAAAACAAAGGCAAAAAAACGATGAAACTGAAATATTTCAATTTATGATTATTATTCAATTATTAGAAAGTATTATAGAATCATCTATATACTTGGTGTGCTACAAATATAGTGATAATATATTTCTTATTAAAATGCTTAATAATTTTGTTTGTTCTTTTTATATATTGTGGGTATGGTTATTTTATATGTATTTATCCTATGTAGCATACGGAAAAAAAGCTAAAGAAAAACTGCAAACATTTCATAAAATTGAACTTATTTTAAATCTAATTGCCATTATTATCATTTTTATAAGTCCAATTAGTCTTATGAATAAAGATGGAACCATGTACAGTTATGGAATGAAAACAAATATAACATATATAGTGTGTACTTTATGGTTTGTAAGCTCGGTTATAGTAACATTAACAAATATAAAAAATCTTAAAAGTAAAAAATATATTCCTCTTTGGACATTATTTATTTTAGCAGTTTTAATATTTGTAATTAGGTCATTTGATCCAAGTATTATAATTATTCCGTTTGCTTTGTCATTTATAAATTTGGTTATGTACTTTGCAATTGAAAATCCAGATTTAAAAATGATTAATGAGTTAGAGTTAGCTAAAAATCAAGCAGAAAAAGCTAATCGAGCTAAAACAGATTTTTTAAGTAGTATGTCGCATGAGATACGAACACCTTTGAATGCGATTGTTGGTTTATCTGAAAGCATTAATAACAGTAATGACATAGAAGAAATTCATGATGATTCAAAAGATATTGTAGAAGCTTCACAATCCCTTTTAGAAATAGTAAATGGAATATTAGATATTAGTCGTATAGAAGCCGATAAAATGGAAATAATAGAAACTAATTATAATCCTTTAGATGAGTTTAATAATGTAGTTGCTTTAATGCAATCGAGAATTGGTGAAAAAAACATTGAATTAAGATGTAATATCAATTCAAATCTTCCAGAAACATTATATGGTGATATTGGAAAAATTAAACAAATCATTACTAACTTACTTTCTAATGCTATTAAATATACAGAAAAAGGTTATATTGACTTTAAAGTTAATAATGAAATAGATAACGATATATCAAAGCTAACTATAAAAGTTAGTGATACCGGAAGAGGAATAAAAAAAGAACAATTAGATACATTATTTACTAAATTTAATAGATTAGATAGTGATAAAAATTCTAATATTGAAGGTACGGGATTAGGCCTTGCTATAACAAAATCACTAGTTGAAATGATGGATGGTCAAATAACAGTTGATTCAAAATATGGTCGTGGATCAACATTTACTGTAGTCATAAATCAAAAGATTAGTAATGTATTTGTTAGTGAAGAAAAAATAATTGATCAAACTTTTGATGGTAAAAAAGTATTAGTAGTTGATGATAACAAATTAAATATAAAAGTTGCAACTAAAATATTAAAAGAATTAAATTTAGATATTGATAGTTGTGAAAGTGGTTTTGAGTGTATTGATAAAATAAACAAGCATAATAATTATGATCTGATATTAATGGATATAATGATGCCAAAGATGGATGGTGTTGAAACATTAAAAAAACTGTTAGAATTACCTGAATTTAATATACCTGTTGTTGCTTTAACAGCTGATGCCATACAGGGACAATCAAATAAATATATAAAAGAAGGTTTTGATGAATATCTATCAAAACCGATAGATCAAAAAGAATTAAATCGAGTTTTAAATAAGATTATAAATCATACCGAGATAAAAGCATCAGATAATAAAGAAGATATAGATATTCATAAAGTTGTATCAATAAGTGATGATGAGATATCTATGCTTGATCAAAAATTAAAAGAAGATAATGAAAAAAAGTAATATAAAATATATAATGGGAGGATAATATTTATGAACATTGATTACAAAAATATATGTGAAAAAGGTGAAGAATACTTAACAAAAAGTTTAATAAAAAATAATTATCAGTATAATGAATATTTAAATCCGATGATTTATAGGCAACATCCTTTTAAATTTGAATGTTATGCTTATGATGTCAATCAAGTTATTGGTGGTATATATGGACATATTGATGATGGATATTGGTTATACATTGAATTATTATATGTAGAAAACAATTATCGTCATCAAAAAATTGCAACTAGCTTAATGCAAAAAGCTTTAAAGTATGCTCAAGAAAAAGAATGTATAGGAATTAGATTAAATACTTGGAATTTTCAAGCAAAAGAATTCTATGAGTTTTTAGGTTATGAGGTATATGCTACATTAAATAATTATCCTCCAAATTCTACACTTTATTCTATGAAAAAAGTATTAATTAATGAAAAAGAAGATTTTCCTAAAGTAGGTATTGTTATTAACAATGAACAAAATAATGTTTAAAAACAAATTATAGTGTCCATAATATTATCGAGGAGGATAATATGACACAAAAAGAACTTGCATATTTAGAAGATGCAATTGGACATGAGACTAGTATTATTAATATTTTAAACGAAACTTCTAAAAATTTAACTGATGAACAACTTATTTCATTTGTTAATTCCGAAATGGATGAACACGCAACTCAAAAGCAACAACTAATGAATTTATTGGAGGCAAAAGCTAATGAATGATCAGTTATTAATGGATAATTATTTATTAGTTTTAAAAAGCACTGTAGAAGTTTTTGTTCATGGAACACTTGAAAGCTCTAATGAAGACGTTCGTGAATTACTTAAATCTAATTTAAATTCCACATTAACACATCAAGCTCAAACATATGATTTAATGACTAGATTTGGATGGTACAATGTTAATAATATAGAAAAAAGTCAAATAACTCAAACAGTAAATAAATTAGAAAATAAAAACTAAAAATGGTTTTTATTTTTTAGTATCCTTTGATACATTATATCTTGAAATAGATATATAAAATATGGTATGATTTAATTGAGGTTGATATTTATGAATTATATTGGTTCAAAACACTCTATCCTTGATTTTATAGAATCATCTATATTAGATTTTACAAAAGAGGAAGGTAAAGTATTTTGTGATATATTTGCTGGTACAGGAGTAGTAGCAAAAAGATTTAAACAAGATGGTTATGATGTAATATCTAATGATTTACAATACTATAGTTATGTTTTAAATAAACATTATATTGAAAATAATAAAGAAATAACATTTAATGGATTAAAAAAAATAGGTATTAAAGATGTATTTATATATTTAAATAAATTAGATAATTATCAAGGATTTATATATAATAATTATACATTAGAAGGTTCTAATGAGCGTCAATACTTTACAGAATATAATGCTATAAAAATTGATTCTATTAGAGAACAAATAGAAAAATGGTATAAAAAAGGTAATATAATCGATAATGAATATTATTATCTAATTGCTTGTTTACTTGAAGCAGCTGATAAAGTAGCCAATACTGCCTCAGTCTATGAAGCTTTTTTAAAGAAAGTAAAAAGAAGTGCGCAAAATGAACTAATTTTAAAACCATTACCAATAATAATTAATAAAAATACTTATAATAAAGTATATATTGAAGATAGTAATGAATTAATCAAATGCATAAGTGGTGATATATTATATTTAGATCCACCATATAATAGTCGTAAATATTCATCTAATTACCATATATTAGAAACTATAGCCTATGGAGATTATCCAATGATAAAAGGAAAAACAGGTGTAAGAACAGATAGCTTTAAATCAGATTATAATAAGGTTAATAATGTAGCTATTGCATTTGAAGAATTAATTAAAAAAGCAAATTTTAAATATATATTTTTAAGTTACAATGATGAAGGTATCATGTCATTAGAACAAATAGAAAAGATTATGAAAAAATATGGTAAATATCATCGATATGAGAAGAATCATAAAAGATATAAAGCTAATAAAGATAAAGAAGTATCAAAAAAAACAACTATAGAATATCTACATGCATTAAAAAAATATGATTAATTTGACACTTTTAGTGTAAAGAAGTTGTTATTTTTTTATTAAGTTATTCTTATTTGATTAAATATTTGATATGATTTAATTGGGTGATTTTATGTCAAGAAGTGATCAATACTTAGATAATTTTAGTTATGGTGTTACACAAAGAGCTCTATATAAAAATAAAAAAATGAGATTATATCAAAAACAATATGAATATCATAAAGCTAAAATGAATCGTAAAGCTAGAATGATAAGTATTTTACTAGCCTCAGGATTAACAATATCAATAGCTGCCAATTCATTATATAGTTATTTAATGGAATCAAAACCAATAGAAGAACCAACTATTAAAACTTATTCTGAACAAATAGAAGTAGAAACAGGTTTATCTACAAAACCAACAGAACAATTGAATAAAGAAATAGTAGCTGCTTCAAAATTAAAAGATAAACAGAACCAAAATCAAAAAAAAGATACTTTACCAAAAACTAAACCAAAAAAGTCAAACATAACTATAGGTGGCAACGGATCTGATGAAGTAGAAGCGTTTTTAAATAATGAGGAAAATGAAAAATATGCAAATGGAGCATCCACAGACTATATAGAAGCAACAGAACAAAATGCTGGAGCATTTGTATATAAATACAGTTCTGATTACGGAGTAGATCCATCAATTATAGCATCAATTTGTTATCAAGAATCATCATTACAACATTATGAATCTTGCCCTGGTGGCTATAATTATAATGGTTATGGTGTTGGATTTACTCAACAAGAAAGTCCAAGTGGAGAAAAAGTTATGGCTTATAATTATAATACTACTGAAGATGATGTAGAATATATTACTATGGATAATGCTTGTGATATTGCTAAAAATATTAAAATTGGTGCAATGCAATGGCAAAATAGTATAAATCATTATAAAGGTAATGTATTGTTAGCTATTCAATCACATAATTTTGGACAAACAATGTTGGATAAAGTATTGTTTCAAAACTATTTTAAATTAGAAAATTTAGAAAAAGATTACCCAAATGTTGTTAATAATTTAAAAGCAGACAATCCAGAAATATATCAATTTATGAAAAATGATTATCCCACTCAATATGGCGTTTTAAGTGAAGAATACCCAGAAACTTATAATACTTTATGGAAACAATCTAAAACATATTGGGACACTATTAAAACTATGATATATACAGATTACGGAAATACATCTTGGATTAATTGGGTTAAAGACGCTTATGAAAATCCATTTAAATATCTTTCAAATTGGGAATTTAGTCACTATGGAGATGGAAGTTATGTTGCACATGTACTTAGTCATTGTCCAACAAGTGAAATAAAATATACATATGATAACAGTAATATAACATTTGATCTTGATACAATGACTGTAGTATCCAGTGAAAAGATAAATCAGAATGTTAGGTAAAGACTTGAGAAAAAGTCTTTTTTTTGATAAAATGAGTGAGGTGTTGTCAATGATTAAAGATAATATGAATAGAGATAGATATTTATCTAAATATGCTTGTTTAAATAAAGATGCTGTAAGATTTAGTAGTGATAATGATGATATTAGACCCTCTTATTTTAAAGATATAGATCGTATTATTTATTCTTTATCATATACAAGGTATATAGATAAGACTCAGGTTTTTAGTAATATTTTAAATGATAATATTAGTAAAAGAATGACACATGTTCAATTAGTAAGTAAAATTGCTAGGACTATAGGTCGTGCACTTAATCTAAATGAAGATTTAATTGAAGCAATTGCTTTAGGTCATGATTTAGGGCATGTTCCTTTTGGACATACGGGAGAGGCTATTTTAAATAAAATTAGTTTAGAACATAATGAAGGTTATTTTAATCATAATATTCAAAGTGTTCGTACTCTTATGAGTGTTGAAAATTATGGTAAGGGTAACAATATAACACTACAGGTATTAGATGGTATTATGTGTCATAATGGGCTATTACCTAAAGGAAAATATTATCCAAGAAAAAAAGATTTATCTTCATTTTTAAAAGAATATGAAGAAAGTTATAGTAAAAATAATATAAAAACATTTATCCCTATGACATTAGAAGGATGTGTTGTAAGAATAAGTGATATTATTGGATATATTGGTAGAGATATAGAAGATGCTATTAGAATAAATAGAATAACAATTGATCAAATTCCAAATAATATTAAAAAAGTTTTGGGTCAGACTAATCATGATATAATAAACACAGTAGTAATGGACATTATAAATAATAGTATGGATAAACCATATATTAAAATATCTGATGATGTATACCAAGCAATAGTTGATTTAAAGAAATTTAATAATGATAATATTTATCAATATGCCAATACTAAAGAACAAATTGAAAAATATACAAAACAATTTGAAGAATTATTTAATAAATATTTAAATGACTTAAAAACAAATAATCAAGATTCAGATATTTATAAAGTATTTCTTAATAATATGACTAATGATTATAAGAAAAATAATACTAATGAACGAATAGTAATTGATTATATTGCCGGTATGACAGACGACTATTTTGAAAGACAATATCATAATAATTGTGAAAAATAAATATATTAGGTTGTTTAATTATTATAAATTTGATATAATAGTTACATTAAAATAAGGAAGTGAATTATGGCAAAGGCAAGACATAAAAAAAAGAAAAAAATAAGTATTTCTAAGATAATCGCACTATTATTACTTATATCTTCTATATTACTATCTATAGAAGTAATTACAATAGATATTATTCCAAGTAAATATGTTATATTATTTTTTGGTATAATGGCTTTTATTAATTTAATAGTTGATATCTCTATTTTTAAGAAGAGGGGTAAAAAAGGTCTAAAAGGATTTATGACTGGATTAGCTGTTATATTTATTATTATTTTTACAGCTATATTTGTATATTTAGTTAAAACCATGGGATTTTTAGATAAAATAAAAGGTAGTGAGTATAAAATAGAAAACTATTCAGTTGTGGTAAGAAAATCAAGTAAATATAAGAAAATACGTGATATTAAAGGCTTAACAGCAGGATACTATGAAAAAACAACAGGAGCTACAAAAGCAAATAAAAAACTTGGTTCAAAAGTTGATTTAAGTTTTGATGCATATGATGATTCAACTGCTATGGCTAAAAAATTATTAAAGATAGAGGAAGAAAATTCAGATTCTGATAGTAATAAAGAAGATTTAGAAGTTATTGTTGTTGAAGATTCTATTCTTTCAATGATAAAAGAAGAAATAAGTGAATTTGAACAAGATACTAGAGTCATATATAAGTTTAAAATAAGATTAAAAGTTAATGATAATGCAAAAGATGTAGATGTTACAAGTAAATCATTTAATATATATATTAGTGGTATTGATACCTTTGGAGAAATATCTTCAGTATCACGTAGTGATGTTAATATGGTAGTAACTGTTAATCCAAAAACTAAACAAATATTATTAACAAGTATTCCGAGAGATTATTATGTAAAATTACATACTTATAAGGAATATGATAAATTAACTCATGCAGGTATGTATGGTGTAGATGAATCAATTAAGACAATAGAAGATTTATTAGATATTGATATAAACTATTATGTTAAAGTTAACTTTACATCAGTTATTGATATAGTTGATGCATTAGGAGGATTAACAGTTTATTCAGATTATGATTTTGTTTCAGAAGATGGATTTAGATATTCTAAAGGGAACAATAAAGTCAATGGAGAAGAAGCTTTATCATTCGCACGTGAAAGACATTCATTCGCTGATGGAGATCGTCAAAGAGTTAGGGATCAACAAGCTGTTTTCTCAGCAATGATAAAAAAAGCTTGTAGTAAATCAATATTAACTAAATATTCTTCTTTACTTAATTCATTAGAAGGAAAATTTGAAACTAATTTAAGTACTAGAAAAATTAAATCTCTAGTAAAAATGCAGTTAAATGATATGGCTAAATGGACTGTTACTTCTATTAGCTTAGAAGGATATGATAGTCATAATAGTACATATTCAGCTGGTGCTCAACAATTATATGTTATGAATCCTGATGAAGGATCAGTAAAAGATGCTAGTAAATTAATTAAATCAGTAAGAAAAGGAAAAAAATTAAAAGGTACATATGAATTAGAAACAAGTGGAACAAGCAACGTTACAAATACTAAAACAACTACGAATAACAATAAATCCAACAGTAACAGTTCATCATCTATGAGTGCAACTGCATCGTGTCAATCAGGATATACAATAAGCCCAGACCAAACCGTTTGTACTAAAACAGAATCAATTGAACCAACAACATCATGCAGTAGTGGGCAACAATATAAAAATGGATACTGTTATACTGTAGTTGGAACTCCAACTTGTGATTTAACTAATCCAGATGAATTAACTTGCGATATTTGTGATGAAGGGACATTAGAAGATGGTAAATGTGTTAAAAAAACTAGTTCAACTCCAACTTGTAGTAATGGATATAAATTGAATGGTAACAGTTGTACAAAAGTATCATCAGTTTCTCCATCATATAGTTGCCCTAGTGGATATCGATTGAGTGGTAAAAACTGTGTTAAATAAGTTAATATCAAATAGATATTAGCTTTTTTTTCTAATATATGCTATAATGTTTTTGGTGGTTTAAATGAGGAAAATAAAAAATATAAAACAGAAAGATAATTACTTAATTGAGGAAGGTAATAATTATAGTGCTAAAAGTATTATTATTATGGTAATTATTATGATTATAGTATTTGTTTCATTCTATTTTATAACTATAAAAGTATTAGAAAATAGAGAAGATCAAAGTACAGTTGAAGATAATACTACTGTAACTGAAGAATATCAATCCGAAAAAATACTTTTTGGTCAGATGTTAACCCGAAAAGAAAATGAATACTATGTATATGCATATGATCAAAAAAGTAAATTCTATGATTTATATGAACAATATCTAAAAGATTATAGTAGTAAAGATGGAGCTTTAGCTGTTTATCGAATTGATTTAAATGATGGTATGAATAAGAATTATGTAGGTAGTAAGACATCTATTAAAGATAATTTAGATGGTTTACAAGTTTCTGATATTACTTTATTTAAAGTAAAAGATAACGATTATGTAGTTTTACAAGATTTTAATTATGAGCATAGTTTGCATACTATTACCGAAATTAAAAATAAAAATTTACTTGCATTTGGCTCAAGAAATTCAATTGTAATT
>CACZQD010000082.1 GCA_902783215.1 uncultured Erysipelotrichaceae bacterium | reverse complement strand
TTAACAGTAAACGAGGTTAATACATATGGTGGTTCAGGAACTGATGATAATTATATAAATAAATACACTCCTAGATCAACTGGTCAAGCATATAATAGAAATGGATATGGAGGAATGGCTTATTATACAAGCGAAACGTGTGGCTGGATAGACGGGGTAAAATATGATACTGGTTGTATATCACTGTATGAATCATCGGATATAAGGCATGTAGTAGATGCTTGGGCAAGTGATCAATTTCAACATGATGAATTAAAGGAAGTAGATGGATATAAAGCGCGTTTGATTAAATCTAACGAATATTTTGCGATACCTGATGATAATAAATATAATTGGAAATATGCTGAAAATATAGCAAATTATTGGACAATGACAAATAGAGGTTCTCAGGTGTATTCTGTTAATTATAACGGCTATAATGATTGTTATACTGTAAGTCTTTATGAATATTATTCAGGTGGTTATTCCGTTCGCCCAGTCATCAACATAAAAAAATCTGCTCTTGAAGGAGGTAGTAATAATGAATAAAAAGGGATTTACATTAGTAGAGTTATTAGCTGCTATAACTATATTAGCTTTACTTGCTTTAGTAACTGTTCCAGCTATAACAAGACCTGTAAAAGAAAGTAAACAAGAATTATATGAAAGTCAATTAAGATCATTTAAAGATTCTGCTAAATCATGGGGCGCTGAAAAAATGTTTTCTAATCTACCTGATAAGGGTTCATGTATCTTACTTCCGCTTTCTATTTTAGTTAATGATGGTTTGGTTGAACCTAATGTTATTAGTCCATTAGATGGAGAAAAATTTGTTAAAGAGAATGCTTCTTCGGATACTGGAGTATTTGTTAAAATTAATAATGAAGGTTCAAATAATAATAAATATATCTATACTGTATATGATTGTAATAGTAGTACATGTTTTAATCCAGATAATAAAGAAGATGATTCTACTTATTATAGTTTAAGTAGTGAGTGTAGTTTATATAGGGAGTAGTTATTACTTCCTTTTTTTGTTGTAAAAATCTAATTTTTGATGTATAATTTTAGTCAGGTGATAGTGTGGTTTATAGTTCGATAAATAATGATAAAATTAAATCTATTAAAAAATTATATAATAAAAAGTATCGTGACCAAAATAATATGTTTTTAGTCGAAGGGTTGCACTTAGTAGAAGAAGCATACAAAAGTAATTGTTTAATTTCAATAGTAATATTAGATGGTTATGATTTAGAATATGATATTGACAAGATATTTGTTTCAGATAAAGTGATGAAATATTTAAGCGAATTAGATAAACCTACTAAATATATTGGTATATGTGAGAAAAAGAATAATACTAATATAAGTGATAGATTAGTTATTTTAGATGATATTCAAGATCCAGGTAATTTAGGTACGATTATTCGTAGTTCGGTTGCATTTAATTTTAATACTATTTTAATTAGTAAAAATAGTGTGGATGTATATAATTCGAAAGTTATTAGAGCTAGTCAAGGTATGCTTTTTAAAGTTAATGTTATTGTTTGTGATATTGAACAAGAGATAAAAAAATTAAAAGATAATGGATATAGTATTGTTGGTACAGATGTCGTTAATGGATCAAAAGTAAATGAATTTGCAAAAGTGAAAAAAATTGCTATAATAATGGGTAATGAAGGAAATGGACTTAGTTCAAACATAAAAAAATTATGTGATGAATTTATATACATTGATATGAATAGTTTATGTGAAAGTTTAAATGTTGGGGTTGCTACTAGTATAATTATGTATGAATTAAATAAGGAGTGATATCATGGATTTAATATATATAGGTAAAATAGTTAATACACATGGTATCAAAGGAGAAGTTCGAATTCTTAGTGATTTTGAATATAAAGAAGAAGTTTTTAAAATAAATAATAAATTAATAGTCGATAATAATGAATTAATTATCAAAAGTTATCGTAAACATAAAAATTATGATATGGTTACTTTTGAAGGTATTGATGATATCAACGATGTTTTAAAATATAAAGGGTTAGATGTATATATTGATAAAGATTTATTAAATATCGATGGATATTTATTTAATGATTTAATAGGTATGGAAGTATATGATATAGATAATAATTATCGAGGAAAAGTTATTGATGTATATCGCTCTAAAAAATATGACTTATTAGTTGTTTTAAATAAAAAGAAATATATGATTCCATATATTGAAAGCTTTGTGAGAGAAATAAAAAATAATAAAATAATTATTAATTATATAAAGGGGCTTGAAGATGAAGATTGATGTTTTAACGCTTTTTCCTAATATGTTTGATGGCTTTTTAAATGAGTCAATAATAAAAAGAGCTATTGAAAATAAATTTGTTACAATCAACATTCATAATATTCGTGATTATTCTAAAGATAAACATAAAAAAGTAGATGATTATGGATTTGGTGGTGGGGCTGGAATGGTACTTATGCCTCAACCAATATTTGATGCAGTTGATGATTTAAAAACTGATGATTCATTTATCATTTTAATGACTCCACAAGGCCATATTTATAATCAATCAATGGCTTATGAAATGACAGAAAAAAAGCATATAATAATAATATGTGGTCATTA
>CACZQD010000081.1 GCA_902783215.1 uncultured Erysipelotrichaceae bacterium | reverse complement strand
TATCTCCGGAGTACAAAAAGAAGACTTAATATGAATAATTCCATCATATCCCATCTCACATAACTGTTTCGTATGATAAATATTATCAACTGCATCCGCACCCATACGATACTTAATATTTTTTAATTTTTTTAAATATTTCCTCACTAATTTTTTCTTTTTAAAAAGCAAATAACTAACATTCGTATATCTTTTTATTTCAACATTACGACTAGCCAAATATTCTTCTAAATGATAATTCGCACCATTTTCCATAACGGTATATAATTCGCCAATAATACCAATTTTAATACAATTTGATGGTTTATTAATTTCAATTTTCTTAAATTTTCTTATATATTTTCTATATGTTTTTCGCAAAGAAAACAAACTTTTAACCTTCATAAAATCTTCTAACATTTCTTCTTTTAAACTAATAAAAGAACCTTTATTAACTTCAAAACCAATATTTAATCGAATATACTCATCTATCTTATCCATATATCTAACCATTAATATTCCTATTAATGAATAATAAACTGTTTTATAATAATTAATACTAGGATCAATCTTTTTTAATATATGATATATTCTTCTAGGGTCAGCTTTACCACCAATAATTAAACTTTCAAGTTCAACATTATATCCCAAATCTTTTATAATTTGTTTTTGTAATTCTGCATAATATCCATACCTGCATCCACCACCAAATTGTAATAAATAATTCGCACCATTATCTATACTTTCAAGTAGTGTTCCCAAAGTATACTTAAAAGGAGTACATACAAAATCAGGACTATATTTAGTTCCTAATTCTATAGTTTTATTAGTTATTTTATTAGGCATAATGATCCTGCACTTACTAATATGACTTAATACATAAAAGGCTGGATAAGCATAATTATCTAATGTAGGAAAAGAAATTACTTTGTCCATATAATCACCATTAAAGAATATGTTTAATATTTAAACATATACTATTGATTTAAAATATCGACAAAACTTTCTACTCTAGTTTCAATACCAGATAAAGAATCTAAATCATCAATAATAATATTTAAATATGGAACATTTATTCTACGAATAACTAGTTCATTAACTAAAGAATCAAGTCCACAAGGAAAAGTTGTTAAAAACAAAATACCATCTACCCTATCTTTTACAAGTTCTATAGAACCAATACTATCTTTAGAATACTTCCAATATAAATCACTAGATAAGTTTTTACTCAATTCATTAGCTTTTTGACGATTAAATAAATCACTATAGATTATTTCAATATCTAAATCATTTAATAATTTAATAATTGGTTTACCAATAAATTCATCATAAGTATTATAAGAATGAGATATTAATAATACTTTCTTCTTATTACTTTTTAACTTTAAAATATTATTAAAAATTTTTCTTTTTCGCTTATGTTTATAATCTTTAATTGCTTTATTCACACTCTGTTTTACTAATTTAGAATCTTTTTTTAAACTATATCCAATATCAATTAAACCCTTTCTTAATGTTTCATCATCATTAATATTGATATTATAATTTAATAGATTAACATCAAATAAATTATTAATTAAATCATACATAGCTAAAAAATTAGTACATGTTTGATTATTTGTACCATAATTATCTACTCTAGGAACTAATATATAATCACACTTATCTATTAAATGTGCAACATGTCCAATATAATTTTTTAAAGACATACACATCTCATCATTAGAATATTTTAAACCTAATTCAATAATTTCTTTAGTAGTTACAGGACTAACAACATAATTAATATCTAAAGATTTAAAAAATGATATCCATATTTCTCCATCATAATAATAAAATAAGCTTCTAGGTATTCCAACAGTCATATAATCACCGATAAATTATATGAAAAAAAGTACTGTATAGTACTTATTTTACATATTTAGATAAATTTAAATATTTAATTTTCTTATCATTAATATTAACTAAATCTTTATTTAAAGATATTTGATAATTGTGCAAATAAGGATTAATATGTCCTTTTAACTCTTTACCTTTGATTAATATCTTTTTATCAATTAATGGATATATCTTATCATATATAATATCATTAGTTTTTTGTTTAGCATCATAATAATTAAAAATAGTAACAAAATCTTTTAAAGTTAAATTACCATTCATAGTTAAAAAATAATTAAGCATTTGATAATTATCATTTGTAATTTCAAGTTCTGAATTATTAGTAATTTTTTGAATTACATATTGTTTTTCTAGTTCCTTTCTAACACTTTCTAACATATATTTTAAAAAGATATTTAAATTGCCCCTTTCTCTAGCATTTATAATACTTTTTTCATATTTTGATTTAGAAAAAGTAATAGCCTTATTAAATACTAAATACGGATATTCTTTTTTATTTAATAAATACCACATCGAAAGTGTCCTACTAGTTCGACCATTAATATCAAGATAAGGATGAATATAAACAAAATAATAATGCATTATTTGTGACTTAATAAAAGTATCAATAGAATTATTCACAGATTCATTATTAATATAATCAAATAACATATCCATATAATAATCAATCTTTTTTTCATTAATACCTAAATATGGATCATCAAAACTATTTTTAAAAATATATACAGGTTTAGTGCGATAATACTTGCCCAGATTATACTCATCATAAGGTTCTAATATACCATCTTTTAAAATATCATATAATTCTCTTAAACTATCCTTATTTATTGCTTTATGATTCAAAATATATTTATAACCTCTATATACATTTATAATTCTTTTATCTCTTAAAGCACTATGTCTGTTCTTAGACTTAATAGTTGAATCAATAAAAGTAATATCATCATTAATACCTTCAATAGCATTATTTGCTTGAATTTCCTGACAAAATAGCATCTTTTTAGCAAACTCGATTGTATGCATATACTTTTCATTTTCGATGAAACTATATAAATCTTCTTTATAAATTTTTATAAAATCATCATTATATTTTAACTGAAATCCATTATCCCTAATTAAATCTAATCTAATAATATTTGCCATATAATCACCAACTAAGTTGATATTTTATCATATTTTCTAAATTAATCCAAATTAAAAAAAGATATTGGAATTTTTATAGGAATGTGCTACAATATAAATAGTAAATAAAAGGGAGTGATACTTGTGAATCTACGAGAGTTAAGTGTAAGCGAATTTAATTTTTTCGTTAGTAACTATCCTCAATATTCAATATATCAAACAGAACAATATGCAAATGCAATGGAAAAGCAAAAATATACAAGTATCTATTATGGACTTGAAGAAGATAAAAAACTTTATGGTGCTACACTAGTTTTAATTGAAAAAAGACATGGATTTAAATATGCATACGCTCCAAGAGGTTTTTTATTAGATTATACTGATAAAGATACGCTAAAACAATTTACAAACTTAATAAAAAAAGATTTAGGAAAAAAAGGTGTAATTGCTATAAAAATTAATCCCGCAGTCATTAAAGAAACATATAATCCTCAAACAGCTAGTATTACATCATCAAATGAATCAGAAACTATTTTTCATTCATTGACAAGTATAGGATTCTATCACTTAGGATATAATAATTTTTTTGAGGCATTAAAACCAAGATTTGAAGCTATTCTAGATACTAATATAGCAGTTGAACAATTATTTAATAACATTGAGCAAGAAACAAAAGAAAAAATATCCGATGCAGATACCTCAGGATTACAAGTATTTCAATCAACAACATTTAATCCTTCGTACTTGTTCTTAAACGAAAATCAAAATAAAGATGAAATAAACTTCTATCAAGAAATGTTTTATTCATTTCAAGATAATCTAAACTTTTTCTATATTAAATTAGATACAGCTGAACATCTAAAAAAAATACAAATGAAATATCAAATTCAAGCAGATATTAGTAATGAAGCCAATGCCAAAGTATTTGAAACTAGAGGTTCAGATAATACCAATGAAATAAATAATAAACTACAAGAAGAAAGTAAATTAAATGATATCAAAAATGAATTAGTATATGCAACTAACTTATTAAGAGATTTTCCTCAAGGTATAATAGTTGGTGCCTGCATAACTATCAAACAAAAAGATACAGTATATCTATTAATAGATAATTATGATCCTAATTATGAAAGATTAAACGCTAAATATCTACTAATTTGGAAATTAATTGAAAAATATACAAATGAAGGATTTACTAAATTTAATTTAGGTGGAATAACAAACTTTTCATTAGAAGATAATCCATACAAAGAATTAAATGACTTTAAATTAAGTTTTGGTTCTATTGGATATGAATACTTAGGAGACTTTGAACTTATAACAAATAAACCATTATATGTTATGTATCAAAACTCTTCACCATTTAGAAATATGTTAAAAAAATAATATGATTAATTTCATATTATTTTTTTTCATTTTTATTTTCTATTTTTTCTTCCAATAGTTTTTTATAATCATCTTCAAGTAAATATATTTCTTTACTACTCATAAAAAGTATTACAGCATTATCATATTCAAGTAATTTATCAGCCATACCTTTTTCAATATAATCTCCATTATCTAATTTATCTATAATAGTATTTGGAGTAATATTAGGATAATCATTAGGATCTTCTCGATCATAATTGATATCCATTACATATGCTTTATCAGCTAGATTTAAAGCCGAAGCAAAATCATCAGCAAACTCTTCTACTCTTGAAAAAGTATGAGGCTTAAATACTGCTATTATTTTTTTGTCTGGATATTTTTGTTTAGCACCTTTAATAGTTACTTTAACCTCTGCTGGATGATGAGCATAATCATCTATAATGATATTATTGCCTATCTTTGTTTCTTTAAATCTTCTTTCTGCTCCTTTAAATGTTTTTAAACTCTTAGCTACTTCTTTAGCATCCATTCTTTCATAATGACAAACAGCTATAACTGCAAGTGCATTTAGAAGCATATGTTTACCAAATAATGGTAAATCAAAATGCCCATAATACTCATCTTCAATAAATACATCAAAAACAGTGCCATCATTACTGTATTCTACATTACGAGCTTGAATATCATTTTCTTCATCCAATCCATAATAATAAATGGAAGGTTTGACTTCTAAAGAATGAGTATATTGATCATCACCACAGGCTATAACCATTTTATCTGCTTTATTAGCAAATTCTTGATAAGCGCTTATTACATCATCAATATCTTTAAAATAATCTGTATGATCTAAATCAATGTTAGTTATTATTACATATTCTGGATCATAGGCTAAAAAATGTCTTCGATATTCACAAGCTTCTAAAATAAAGTTTTTAGAATCTTTAGTTCCATGACCTATTCCATCACCAATTAAATAACTACAATCTTTAATATCCGAATAAATATGACTTAACATAGCTGTTGTAGTAGTTTTACCATGACAACCAGATATACAAATGGTATTAAATGTTTTAGTTAATTTACCTAACATTTCCTGATATTCATACATTTTTAAGCCCATTACTTTAGCTTTTAAAAGTTCAGGGTGCTGATCTGGTTTTAATGCCGGAGAATAAACAACGATTGTATTAGATCCCATCGCATTATTCTCACCAGTATAAATCTTTATTCCTCGTTCAACTAATTTATCTTCCGTAAATCTATGTTCTTTTGCATCATCATAACCTATTACTTCAAATCCTAAATCATCTAGAATTAGTGCAAGCGCACTCATACCAGTCCCTTTTATTCCAGCTAAATAATATTTCATAATTAACCTCCTTGCATAAATTGAATTAATATTGGTCCTAAAATAATAAGTAATATTAAAGGAACAATAAATAATACCGACACTATACTAATTTTATTTGGTATTTTATTTATCTCACCTTTAATTTCTAAGGTTTGTTTTTCTCTTAAATAATCTACTTGATCATACATAACATCAATAATATTATTACCAAATATTTTAGTTTGAGTAATATTAAGTAGTATATTGTTAATTGTTTCACTAGGTATTCTTTTTTTCATATATTCAATAGCTTCATTTAATGATTTACCATATCTCACTTCCACTAAACATTTACGAAACTCATTAGATAATTCACTATCTATATTTTGAACTGTTATTTCAATACTTTTTTCTAAATTACGTCCAGATTGTAAAGTTAAAGTTAAAACTTCAAAAAAATATAATGCTTCTCTATCAAGTTTTTTTATACGTTTGTTAAGTGGATATGTAATAAAGATATAGTAAAATAAAAAGTAAAAAGCAATAGCGAAAAATGGAATAAAAATATGTCTAACATGAGTAAAAGTAATCATAAACAATACAAACAATATAGTACATATAATACGTCTAGTCATAAACGAAAGAGCATTAAGTTTAGTATGACCTAACATATTTATCTTATCTTGAATATTATCTAAATCTTGTTTTCGATATATTTTATTAAGAATATCCCTCATATGTCACATCCTTATTTTCATTATCTTTCTTACAATCACAATATACACAACATACAATACCATTATAGCACCAATCACAACAAAACCCAAGAAATTTGTATATAAAGGTTTAAAATATTCTGGATTAACTACTAATAGTAAAGTAGTAAAAGCAACTGGTACAATAGTTAGTACCCACATAATAATTCTTGAACTACCAGTTAACTCTTTTAATTCAACCCTTAGTTTTTTGCGATTATATAAAGTCTTTTCAATTGATGAAAACACCTCAACAATATTACCACCTGTTTTATTAAGTATTGAAAGTGATGAAGTTAAATACATTGCTTCTTCGATATTTATTCTTTCAGCAAATCTTTTAAAAGCCACTTCAATATCTAATCCTAACTCCAATTCATATGATATTTTTTTAAACTCTAAACTGATTGGTCCATTTAATTCATTACCAACAAGATCTATTGCTTGCCTAATACTTCTACCTGATTTAAATGCATTATTCATAATAATAATAGCTTGTAATAAATCATTTTCTATTTGTTTACAATATAAATAATAATAATATTTATAAATAATATCAAGTGTATAATAACCAACGATACATAACATTACCATTGAATAAATATTCAATGTCTCAAACCTTAAAGTTGTAATAACAAATCCAATCATTACAAAAATAAAACCTACCAATATCTTTTTAGCAATAAATCTAATATTAGAACCTTGATTAAAAGCTTTAACATATTTATCATATCTTATACTTATTTTATTAGCTAATTCTGATTTTGAAACTAATTTAGTTAATTTATCAATAATACCATTACCTAATCTATTAAAAGTTTCAAATAAAGATTTATTATTTTCTTTTAATGATTTAACAGTATACTTAGATATTCTCTTTTCATATTTTAATGTCCTATTATATCTTAACAAAGCAATTAATAAAATAACTAAAAAAGCAATAATACTTATTTGATTAATAAATAATTGATGATTAATCTTATTTTGACTATCACTAACTAAAGTAATAGTTTTATACTCTTTATCTAATTTATATAATCCACTAGTTATAGTATTATATTCAAATCCATTATAAGTAGTTATCTTTAATTGATAAGTACCTGTCTTATCAAAAGTAATAATTGATTCTTTATGTTTATCCACATTTATATTTTGAACCACATTACCATCTTTTATAACCTGATAAGAATAACTAACTACATCAGATAATGGTTTATATGTAACCACAATATCTTTATTAGTTAATTCACTACTATTAATACTTAAACCATTATCTGACATAATCTCACCTCTTTTTATTCTTTTGTTATTTTTGATTTATAGGCATTGATAACTGGGCGGACAGTTGGCCAAAATGTGTTTGATCCATAAACTGGTTCCCACAACAACTTATCTCTACCTATTGTCCAGACCTGATTATTTGTATCTTGATAAACAGACATAGTCCAGTATTCATACATGTATTCAATATTAACCCAATCTGGAGTATTTTCTGATTTTGTATATCCCATAGATGATGGAGTAGCCTGTCCCCATATATAACCTAAATTAGTTGTTAAATCTTCAAACGAAATCAATCTTGCCTTATATTCACCAACTTTTTTTAATTCATCGTTTGTAAACTTCTTTATTGCCCAATTATCTACAATATATCTTACATCTGATGTTTCATAATTTGTTGCCTCTTCAATTGAACATCCAGAATTAACTAATTCTCCTCGTATCCATCCACAATTATCACTGCTATAATAATTTACAACGCCATCAATACTATCACCTTCATCATGATTATAACCATCAAATGCTTTTCCAATATTATTAAGTCCATATCTATTAACATGATTTTCATCAGTTCCTGATCCTCCATAATAAT
>CACZQD010000080.1 GCA_902783215.1 uncultured Erysipelotrichaceae bacterium | reverse complement strand
TTTCTTCTGACACACTCATACTAGGTGAGTGATCATCATGAAATGGACAAACACCAAAATAATTCTTCCCTCTTTTTGATAAAGGAATATATTTTGATATGACCTCTACAATATTTATACTATTACGTATTTCATTAAATTGATTATTATTCATTATATCACATCCAAAAATGCCCTCTACTTATAATATACAACAAAACTTGTCCATTTCCTTTTTTTATTTGTAATTTTTTTTAAAAAATGATTATTTTAAGTAAAATTTACATATAAAATCTACTTTTTTGTATATACTAGCGCCATATCACAGTCACATCTATAATCCCGACGACCAAGTCCAACTTTCTCCACTTCATATGTTTCAATAGTCAAATCTTTCAAATAATAAGTAAACTGTGTATCCCTAAATAAATAAGCTTTATCTAGTAAATTTTTTCTTCCATGCCTATTAGCACTATAATTAAACTTTGATCTTCCTATTGGTGCTTTTTAGTCCAAATATTATAGCACGTTTTTCAAATATAGCAAAATAAATATTTATAAAAATATAATTGTTCCTTCTACTTTATAACCTAAATATTTTAATTGTCTTACTAATCTAAATAAAGCTTCATCCTTAAATTTAGCTTCAATCATAATATCTATATCTTTATTAAATATTTTTAATTTATCTAAAAATTTAACAAACATATTAATATCAATATAATCGTGATGAGCTCTTTTTTCTTTTTTACTTTTAGGAGATGAAAAATGTATTTTAGGAATTGTATCCCAAGTATCAAATATTTTATCCAAATAATCATCTATCTTTTCATTATTTTTGTTACACATAAAATGATGATAATCTAATACAAAAGGTATATTTATTTTTTTACATATACTTAAAACATTTCTTATATTGTATACTTTATCATCATTTTCTAAGATTAAATGTTTTTTTATATCATAATCTAATAAATAAAAATGATCAATAAATCTTTTCATACCTAATTTTTTTCCTCCTGCTTTACCTCCAACATGAGTAACTATTTTATAATCAATATTCATATATTTAAACATATTTTGATAAAATGTGAGTATATTAATAGTAGATGATACTACATCATCTCTTATGCTATTTAAAACATAATATGGATCTAAGTGCAGACTAACACGTATATGATTCTGATTTATGATATTCCCTATTTCTTCTAAATTTGATTGGTATTTTTTTAAATCTAGACTAACATGTGGATGCGTAGCAAGTGGGAATAAGTTAGAAGTTATGCGGAAAACATAAATCTCATTTGCTATATTATATTTTAATATTTCTTTTAAACTTTTAAAATTACTTAAAATTATTTCATTTAATTTATTATATCCATTACTACCTAATCTTTTAAAATATGTATACGTAAGCATACTTGATGATGTTTCATTAATACTTACTGGTAAACAAGCATAACCTAATTTAATTTTCATTTTATCACCGTTATTATTATGTTTAGAAAGGATGAATTTATGAATTTAAAAAGAATTAAAATAATAAGTGTTTTAGGGATATTTGCTTTATGTTTTCTCCTACACTTCATCTATAGGTGGATACCCACTGGTTTTATAGCTATATTTGCACCGGTCAATGAATCTATTTGGGAACACATGAAATTAATTTTTACAGCTACTATATTATGGAGTATTGTAGATTATGTTCTATTAACTAAAAATAAAATCAAGCATCAAAACTTTTTAACACAATTATTCTTATCAGCTTTTTTATCTATTCCTATATATTTAGCTATATTTTTACCAATATATCATAAAATTGGTGAAAATATGGTTCTTAATATAAGTGTGATGGCTATTACTATCATCATCACTCAAATACTTAGTTACTATGTTTTAAAATCTCAAGAAATTAAAGTATTAAATTATATATCAATTATACTAATTATAATAATGTATATTATCTTTGGTTATTTATCATATAATGCTCCACACAATTGTTTATTCTTTGATACTAAAGAAGAAAAATATGGTATTAATAATTATAATGTATAAAGAAAAATTACTTTTTTTCTTTTTTTGTGCTATAATATAAGGCATTTACTGAAGGAGGAAATATAATGCATAGAAAAATATATGAATCAACAGATTATGATTTTATTGACTTTAATTCAAAGGAAATAACAAGATATGTTATTGAAGGTAATGAACATCTAAAAAAGGAATTTCCATACATTTATAGTTTAAAAATATGTTACATCCCACCATACAAAAATGAAAGAGATTTCATTAGAGAATGTATAGAATCGATTGTAAAAGATAATCCTAATATATACTTTGATTCAATTAATTATGATCACAAATTAATATTATTAAATATCAAATATAGATCACAAAAAGGTGAAAAATTAAATTTAGATGCTATACAACAAAAATTAAATCAAGATTTCTTTAATAATATGACTGATCTATCAAATGAATTAAAGACAGAAAGAGGCAATACCGATATTAATCAAATATCTCTTTTTAATGTTTATAAATTAATTAATGATATTAAAAAGAAATATAATGAGTCAGAAGCAGAGTATTTAGCGAAATACAATAAATTGATTACAAGAACAGATTTAAAAATTATTAAAATTACATATACAAAAAGTGATACTATTGAAATAGTATTTAATAATGGTGCCACTGCAGTATTTCAAAAAACAAATACAGCAAATCCAGATTGGACATTATATTCAAGCTGTTCATATAATCAACATCTTATTATTTTAGGACTTATCGCACCAGTTTTAAATTTATTTGAAAAACACACTGAAAAATTCAAAGAAATAACTGGAAGCGCAGATAAAATTATTAAATCAAGTAATTCACCTTTTAATGTAGAATTATTGCATATTCTTTCTAATCAATTAATACGTATAAATGCATTATTTAATAATCAAAACAATAATTTATTTAGTATATTTGCTGATGGAGAGTATAGCTACTCTATAAATTCTGGAATAGTTTTAAGTAATATTATTGATAATGAACAAAATATCTTAAAAAATATTTATGTAAATATTAATGAATGTCCTAAATGGATGATTCCTTATTTAAAACAAATACGTGAAGATGAACTTGCTGAGCCTAAATATATTAGTGATAATAAAAAATTAGTGATGGAGAACAAAAGATGGAAGATTTGTTAATTAAAAAGTATAACCTTGTAGATTATACAGATCTTTTGGCACCAAATGATCTTATAATATCTCAAATTAAATATCCAGATAAAACAATTGCTAAAAAATATTTAGCAGCTCTTATGGATAGTAATTCAGATAAAGGTATACAAGGAATAGCACTACATCCAGGGCATAATATATTTTCACTATATTCAAAAAAAATTATTGATAAATCTATTTTAGATAAGGTTTTAACTAGTTATATTAATGATAACTGCATTAATTCTTTTAATGAGTTAAAAAAAGAAATAAATAATATATTAGAAAATAATGATAACGATTTAAATCATATTTCCTTAATGGATATTAAAGACTATGTTAGTAATATTAAAAAGGAATACTCAATAAATGAAAATTATTATTTAAATAAATTTAATAAAACTATTGAATTAAAATATGCAAATAAATATCATATTGATAAAATAGTAATATACCAGAACAAAAGTGTTTGTTTAGAAGGTACTATTAATGATAATAATCAATATTTTGAAATTAATATTGCAAATGATGAATACGGATTATGCTATAAAAACTATATAACTTATCCTCACAATGAATCATATTCAAATGATATGCGTACAATATCTGGTCTAATCGGATATGATTTAAATAATTTTATTAATAAAGCGGAAACTTATTTAAAATTATTGAGTGAAATTCACAATATATATTTTAACTGTATTAATTCAAAACTTAATACTACAATAAGCTTTATAGACAATAGAATGGATTTGAGTTTTAAAAAATCTAATGATACATATTTAGAAAATATTGAATTATTGAGAATTAAATTTGACGATGATCAAAGTAAATATATATATACTTCTAATTATTGTAATATTATTAACTTATTACTTGATAATGAGGAAACCATATTCAAAAATTTATTAATTGAAATAGATAAATTACCAAAGTGGATGCATAATGATTTAATAAATTTAAAATCGCAACAATTAAATAATAACCATAGAAAGGAGTTAATAAAATAATGATAATTCCTAATTATAATAACCAAGAACATAATATTCGAGAAATTGATAACTGGAACTTAAAGACTAAAACTGATATAAGAAACTATACCAAAACAGAAATTCCTTTCAATAATATATTATATAATACCGACAATACTATATTTTTATGCTTAAAGACTTTATTACTAAATAATAAAGAAGTCCAGTTTAAATACTGGAATTATGATGATAAATTATTAACTATTATAACAGATAAAAAAGTTAATATAGATAAGTGGAATGAGTTTATTAATAAAACAAGAATTAATGATATGAATGAATTAACAGAACAATTAAATATTAGATCACAAAATGATAATAGTAACCAAATATCTTTATATAGTGTTTATCAGTTTATAAAAAATATGTATAAAAAACAAAATGATATTGCAAAACAATATATAAATAATTATAATAGTATTATCAATGATAAAATGAAAGTTAAAATGAATGTAAATAATATATATTTAAGAAGTGATGATCATATAATTATAAATATTTATTACAACCACACTTATGAAATAGACCTATATAAAGATGAATTTGGATGGTATCATTTTAGTAGTTATTTTAATGCTGAAAATGATGATATCGAAAATATTATTAAACAATTTCTAGGACGTATTTCACCATATTTAGATAAATATCAACAGGATACTATTATATATACTAAACTAGAAAAAGAAATACAAAATTGGCCTGTTGAATCAGTTAATTCAAAATTGTTAGCTACTATCAATTTTAATACTGGTATAACTGTATATACCAATACTGATAAAGAAATTAATTTATTTAATATATTTTATCAGCCAACTAAAGAAGTATTTGAATATCAAACAAATTATATGTTAATATTAAATCTTTTAATTAATCATGGATATGATATTTTAAACAATATGTACATTGATATTAATCAAATGCCTGAATGGATGGTTCCCTATTTAAAACAAATAAGAGAAGATGAACTTGCTAAACCTAAATATATTGAAACAGATCCTCAAGAAGTAATGCAAAAACCAGAAAAATTAAAAAGAAAAAGTTTTTTTAAAAGATTATTTCATTAAAAAAGAATAAGATTATCTCTTACTCTTTTTTGTTGCCTTTTTTGTACTTTTTTTCGTTGTACTAGTAGTTGATGAATTCTGTTTTGGTTTTTCAATAACCGCAAATGCATCAGCTATTGCTCTTGTTTCATGATTTAATCCTCCATCAATAGGGTCATTAATTAATTCCCCATTTTCAACCATTACACTTGATGTTCCACCATCTAAGTTAGCTGCATTTATAGCTCCATAATTATACATTATTTCTGTTAAATCAACCATATCCGCACCATTAGTTCTTGTAGCATTACTATCAACAACTAAAAATAGTACAATTCCATCTTTTCTTTGACCAATAGCTGTTCTGGCAGCATATCCCCATCCACCATTACCTTTGATGAATGATTTTTCGCCATTAACTATTAAGAATGGTCCCCAAGTAATAGCATTAGTTATTCCTTTACTAACAGCATTTTCCACACTTAAATCTTTTAATAAATATAAAATACCATTATTATCAAAACCAATGATACCACCACTTTGAGTACGTGTACCATATTCTCCTCTAGTTACAACTTTACCATCTGATATTGTTATACCAGTTGGACTACCACCTGTACTAGCATTACCTGGATCATAGAATCCACCACCATTTATAGCTAATACTGCATTATTTTCCTTAGCCATTGTAGTGACATATTGACCATAACTACCTAAGTTTTTTGTAACAAGTAAATGAATAGTTGTTGGATCATATACAGCAGCCAAATATCCTTTACAACCATTAACATCTAAATGAATTATTTTGTAACTAGCATCTTCATCGTGCTCTAAAATTTGTTTTTCATATTCATTAGCATATGTAACTGTTTTTTCTTTTTTTATCAGTGATGGATCAGTAGATTCACCACTTTCAAGTACATAATTAGCACCCATTATTTTATCAATATCCGCTTTACTATAGAACCATTTACACAAATATTGATGATTCATTGTCTGCATAGCAGTAGTAACTAACCATTCTTTAAAAGCCTGACTTTTATATAAAACTAGTGTTCCATCTATAACACATAACATATAGATAAATAATATAAAATTTAATAAAAATCTTTTTATTTTACTCTTAACTTTTCTTTTTTTTACTTTCATTATAATTATTAATGTAATAATTAACAATAGCAAAATAAAGAATATTATCATAATTAATTTGTAATGCGCGATAAATTTATCAGCTAAATTCCATGCTCTTTTCTTAACAAATAAATATAGTAATCCAGCATCAATAATAGTTAAAAGTGTAAAGAAAACAAAATATTTTATAATTCTTTTAATACCACTTTTACTACGATCACGCCTTGTAATTCTTATAATTATCAAAACTAATAAAGCAAGAACAATTAACCCACTACATCCCATACAAACATAATTAAATGGTTTTCTAACAAGATAATGTGTGTGCAGTGAAACAACACTTAAAAAACTAAATATTGGTAAAAGAAATAGTAATATATAGATAAATACATCTAAAACACCATTTTTCTTTTTACTTGAATATAATGATTGTTCAACTAACTCATCTTCATATTCATCATCTAAATCGTTAAAATCTTTAGGATTATATTCAATTGTATCATAATCTGAATCTTCACTGCCATATTCGGGATCTTTAACACTATCTTCTTGTTCAAATTTTAAATGATTATTCCAATTATTATCTTCTAATTCATTTAATCTTTTCTTTCTAATAGCATCTCGCATTTTTAAATACTCTTGTAATTCTTTTTCTTCATTCATTACAACGCACCTCAATATATATTTTATCATAGAATATTTAAATTTGTATATAATTATTAAATATTAATTTTCAAAAATGTAAAGTAATAGTAAAGCAACTATCTACAAGAATACTTACCAGATTTTTCTATTTTTATTTTTTTCTTTACTATACATCTTTTATTTTCTAATTCATAATCAACTATAATGTATTTTTTTGTATGATTAGTACTATTTTTTTCTTCCTTTATTTGACTAGGACATATATACTTACTTGTAGGATCTTCTTTTGATGCTTTAGCTAGTGAGATAATACTAGCCAGTTCCGTTAAATCATCTTCATTTATTATTTTATCTTGATTTATATCATATAAATAATTATATTCTTCAATAGATATATTACTGCGTAATAGATTAAAATCACTATTATTGATCTTACCATTTTTATCAATATCACCAAGTAAAGATGCATCTTGATACGTTTTGTCTTTTTCTATCTCTTTATAGCAAGTATTGGTAGTTTCATCTAAATTATATCCTTTAGAACAGGTATATCTACACCCTATTATACTACCCATTCTACTTCGTAAATTATCGTTACTAAAAAAGATTAATAAAACAATAATTAATATACCAAAAATAGTCAAAATATTAAGCAATACTTTTTTTCTTTTTTTTTTTTCTTTAT
>CACZQD010000079.1 GCA_902783215.1 uncultured Erysipelotrichaceae bacterium | reverse complement strand
TTCCTATAACAATAGGATCTCCTAAACGAAGAGTACCATTTTGTATTAATAATGTAGCTATACTTCCTACTTTAGAATCTTTTCTAGCTTCAACAACAGCACCTGTTGCATATCTATTAGGATTTGCTTTTAATTCTTCTAATTCAGCAGTTAAAATTATAGTTTCAAGAAGATTATCAATACCTTCACCTGTCTTTGCAGAAATATTTACAAATGTAGTATCTCCACCCCAACTTTCTGGAGTAAGTCCATATTCAGCAAGTTCACTCATTACTTTTTCTGGATTAGCTCCAGGTTTGTCAATTTTATTAACAGCTACTAATATTGGTACATTAGCAGCTTTAGCATGATCTATAGCTTCTTTTGTTTGTGGCATAACACCATCATCAGCAGCCACTATTATAATTACAATATCAGTAATACTCGCTCCTCTAGCACGCATTTCAGTAAAAGCAGCATGACCTGGAGTATCAATAAAAGTAATTAATTTATCATTACATTTAACTTGATAAGCACTTATTGCTTGAGTAATACCTCCAGCTTCACCTAGTGCGACACTAGTTTTTCTAATTGTATCTAGTAAAGTTGTTTTACCATGGTCAACATGTCCCATAATAGTAACAACTGGTGGGCGAGAAATTAAATCTTCCTCTTTATCTGTAATTTCAAATTCCTCAAAATTTTTCTCATCAACTTGTTCTTGTTCAACTTGTAATTTCTTTTTATAATCACTAGCTAATAATTCAGCAGTTTCAAAATTTAATGAATTATTTACAGTAGCTAATGTACCTAGAGTAAATAGCTTTTTGATTAATTCAGCTGGACGAATATTTAATTCTTTAGCTAAAGAAGCAACTGTCATACCATCTTTATAAACAATAACATCTTTATTTTCAACAGGTGCATTACTAATTAGTTTCTTTTTATTTTTATACATTTCTTTTTTCTTTTTAGCTAATTCTTTTTTACCAACTTTATTTTTATTATTGGAAATAGATTTCTTTGGCTTACTATTATTTACTATTTCTTCAATTTTACTATTTTCTTTTTCAATTAATTCATCTTCATATTCATCTACTTCTTCTTCATTTTGAATAGCAATATCTAATTCAGTAATAGCGTCATCATCTAAATATGATTCTTCATTAACTGCATCAATATTTAATTCTTTACACTTTCTTAATATTTCACTAACTGTTTTATCAACATCTAAAGCATATTCTTCAACTGTCATTAAAACACCTCCTATATTTTTACATAATCTTACTCTCCTATTAATTCAATTAATTTATCAAAAATATTATCAGGAACTTCTATTTCTAAATGCTTATTTAAACATTTACTCTTTCTTGCTTGTTCAATAATTTCTCTATCTTTTTTTAAATAAGCTCCTCTTCCATTTGAACGTCCTGTCTCATCAATAATTACTTCACCTTCAGGCGTTCTTACTACTCTAATCAATTCTTTTTTTGGTAGTTTTTCACGACTAACTACACAAGTTCTCATTGGTATTTTCTTCATATTTAATCCTCTAAAATATTAATTCCTGATTCTTTAACTTGCTCATAAGTTTTAATTTCTAAATTATAGTGAGTTAATCGAGAAGCAAGCTTAACATTAATTCCTTTACGACCAATCGCTAAAGAAAGATTCTCTTGATCAACAACAACCATTGTTTCATTTGTTTTCTCGTCAAGAATAAATACTTTTAAGTTTTTAGCTGGTGATAATGCATTTGTAATAAATGTTACTGGATCTTTACTATATTCAACAATATCAATTTTTTCACCATTTAATTCTTTAATAATATTATTAATACGAGATCCTCTTTCACCTACACAAGCACCAACAGCATCAACATTATTAACTTCTGAATAAACAGCAATCTTAGTACGATTTCCAGCATCTCTAGCAACACTATATACCATTACTGTTCCTTCACTTATTTCAGGTATTTCAAGTTCAAATAAACGAGTAACAAATCCATAATATTTACGAGTAAGTAAGATTAAAGCTCCCTTTGTATTTATATCAACTTTACTGATATATGCCTTAATACTTGAACCCATTTGAATTTTTTCTCCTGGTATAATTTCACTTTTAGGAAGTAACCCTTGAGTTTTGCCCAAATTAATAAAGTAATTACGTTCATCTTCCATCTCAACAGTTCCAGAAATTAACTCTCCTTCTTTATCTTCAAATTCATTAGCAATATTACTTCTCTCAGCCTCACGAATTTTTTGAACCATTACTTGTTTAGCAGTAGATGCCGCAACACGCCCAAAATCATCAGGAGTAACTTCTGTTTCAATAGTTTCGCCAACTTTAATACCTGGAACAATCTTTTCAGCTTCCTCTAAAGTAATATATAACTTATCATTGTAGACAAATGGTCTAATTCTTTTTTCTTCTGGTAAATCTTCTAATTCAAGATCCTCTAATTCTTCATTAGATAATTCCTCATCCGAATCAAATTCCATCTCATCAATTCTTTCTTTGTGTTCCTTATCTAAAACTACTGTTCTAAATGAGAAAATTTTAATCTCTCCAGTATTTCTATTAATCTCTACACGTGAATTAGGTAAACGATAGTTTTTTTTGTATGCACTATTTAAAGCTAATTCCATAGCATCAAATAAATAATCTTCACTAATATCTTTTTCTTTAGCAACCATTTCAATATTTTTCTTTAAATCGCTATTTTTCATATTAAACACTTCCCTTCTCTTTTGAACAAACATCTAAAATATAAGACTCGTCAAATAAATCCTCATGTTCATCTAAAATTGGATTAATTAATTTACTTACTACGACACAATCATCAACATCTATTGTGCCATTTTTATCAATAATAACTCTTAAAAAGTAATTACCGTCTTCCTTAATATATAATACATCATCTAAAATGTAATTATTATCAATTATTGTTTGTTCAATTAATTTTTTTACATCTTCTATCATAAATACCTCCAATTTAATTTAAAGAGTGGGATTACCCACTCTTCGCTTGCAAATAGATTATAACATACTTTTTAACTTTTGTATAGTATTTTTTATTAGCAAATTTAATATTTTAAATTAAACTATATAATTTACATATTTAAATATCTATGATAAAATGATTATGGTGATTGTATGAAAACTAATTTTATAAAAGGATTATCTTGTTTTTTACTGTATACTTTTATAGGAGAATTTATTCTAGCTTTTATATTAGCAATAATTGGCATTCATTACCATACTTTAAACCTATCATCTAAGATGTTAATAACATTAATATATGAGGTTTTTCTTTTGATTATTATTGGTACTATTTACAAAGAAGATATAAAAAACGATTTTAAAGACTTCAAAAAGAGTATTAAAGACTATTTAAAAAAATACTTAAAATATTGGTTTATCGTTATTATAGCTATGATTATTAGTAATACAATTATATATAACATAACTCATATATCTACCTCAACAAATCAAAAAAATGTTATTGATGCAGTAAAAAATGTTCCTATTTATTCAATTGTTTTAACTATTTTTGTAGCACCTATTTTAGAAGAACTAGTATTTAGATTATCATTCCGTAAAATGATTAAAAAGGATACATTATTTATTATATTATCAGGATTTGTTTTTGGAGCATTACATCTAACATCTGCAAAATCAATACCAGAATTATTATACATTGTTCCGTATGCTATTCCAGGATGTATTTTTGCTTACACACTAGTTAAATCAAAAAATATCTTTGTACCAATTAGTCTACACTTTATTCATAATACTGTCTTAATTATTATTCAATTAATATTGTTATTTATATAAAAAAGGATATATCAATTATCCTTTTTTTATATACTTATTTATTTCTTTAAATTCATTTGTTTCTAAATTAGTTTTAGCTAATTCATCAAAATATTTTTTCTGTTTACGGTCTAACTTTTTAGGAATAACAATATTTAAAATAACGTACATATTTCCTTTAACTGAGCTATTAATATGTGTAATTCCTTTACCCTTAATACGATGTTTATCACCATTTTGACTACCAGCTGGAATATTTAATTTAATATTTCCATATAGGGTTGGAACATCTTTTTTACATCCTAATACCGCATCAGTAATAGTAATTGGTAATTCTAAATAAATATCATAGTCATCACGAACAAATAATGAATGATCTTTAACCAAGAATTCTAGATATAAGTCTCCATTAGGTCCACCATTATATCCAGCTTCTCCTTTACCACTTAGTCTTAAACGACTACCACTGTCAACACCTGCTGGAACTTTAACTTCTACGTCGGTATTTTTTGTTACTTTACCGTTTCCATGACATTTTGAACAGCTTTTTTCATAAGTTACTCCTTTACCTTGACAGGTTGGACAAGTAGTTCTTGACATAAAAGCACCTAAAATTGTTCTTTGTTCTTGAGTAACTGTTCCTTGACCATGACAGGTTGGACAAGTCTTCTCTCCTTTTCCACCTTTACCTTTACACTCACTACATTTTTCATCTATATCCAAATTAATAGTTTTAGTAGTTCCAAATACAGCTTCATCAAAAGTAATGTTCATACGCATTAATTTATCAGCGCCACGTCTTGAACCATTACTATTTCCTCGCCTACCAAAGCTACCAAAACCTCCAAATGAAGATCCAAATAATCCATCAAAAATATCACTAAAATCAAAATCAGAAAAATCAAATCCTGCTCCACCATTCATAGAATCAAAAGCAGCATGACCATATTGATCATATTGTTGTCTTTTTTGTGGATCACTTAATACAGCATAAGCTTCTTGAGCTTCTTTAAATTTTTCTTCAGCATTTGGTTCTTTAGATACATCTGGATGATATTTTTTTGCTAATTTACGAAAAGCTCTTTTAATATCTTGATCACTAGCATTTTTATCTACACCTAATATTTCATAATAATCTCTTTTTTCCATACTTCACCAACCTTTATAACAAGTTTTCTAATTCTCTTAATTTTTCATTAAACATTTCAATAGCTTTTTCTATTGGTTCAGAACTTGTCATATCAACTCCAACTTTCTTTAATATATTTAGTGGATAATCTGAACCTCCACTAGATAAGAATTCTAAATAGGCATCACGTATATCTTCTTTACCATCTAAAATATCACTTGCTATTGCTATTGCTGCAGATAAACCTGTTGCATATTTATAAACATAGAATGATGTATAAAAATGTGGAATTCTGGCCCATTCATATTTAATTGCATCATCACTAACTACATTATCACCGTAATAAAGTTTATTCAAATCATAATATGTTTGTGAAAATTCTTCTTCTGTTAGAGGAACCCCTTTTTCTTCTTTATCATGCATAATCATCTCAAATTCAGCAAACATTGTTTGACGATATATTGTAGTTCTAACTTTATCTAAAAATTCAGTTAAATACAATATTTTTTCTTCTTTAGTTTTAGCATTTTTATACATATAATCATTTAATAATACTTCATTAACAGTTGAAGCTATTTCCGCTAAAAAGATAGGATAATTACTGTTAAAATAATTTTGATTTTTATTAGATAAATATGAATGCATAGAATGTCCTAATTCATGAGCCATAGTACTTACCGAATCAACTGTATCATTATAATTTAATAATACAAATGGATAAGTATCATAGTTACCCCAACTATAGGCCCCAGATCTCTTTCCTTTATTCGGATAAATATCTATCCATCTTTCATCAAATGCTTTTTGCAAGTATTCTAAATACTGATCACCTAATGGTTTCAATGCTTCAAAAATTATATTTTTACCTTCTTCAAATGAAATTTTATCGTTTGATGAAGATACTAGATCCACATAAATATCATACATATGATACTCATCTAATTTTAAGGTTTTCTTTCTTAAATCCATGTATTTATACATTGAGTCCATATGTTTATGAATTGTATCAATTAAATTATGATAAACACTTATATCAATATCATCTGCATATAAACTTTTTTCTAGTGGTGACGAAAATTTCTTAACTTTACTAACAAAGAAATTCTCTTTAATATTACCTTTTAAACAAGCTGCTACTGTGTTTTTTAAACTTTCAAAATACTTATACATATGATCAAAAGCATCTTTTCTTACTTGTCTATTTTTAGAATTCATATATTTATTATAATTACTATTAGTTAATTCAATTTCGTTACCATCTTCATCTTTAATTGTGCCTAGATGAATATCTGCATTATCTAAGTTATAAAAAGCGTCATGACCAGTTCCCATTGCATTTAAAGCTTCTGTAATAATTGCTTCTTCTTTTTCACTTAAAGTATGATCTTTATAACGATACATTTTTTCTAAATCGAAACTTACTTCTTGTAGTCTTTCATCTTCATCAATATATTTTTTTATATCATTGTAATCTTTAGATAACATTTCACTTGAAATAAATGATGTTTTTGAAGAAATCTCTTCACCAAGTTTTTCAATTCGCATTTTCAATGTTTGATATTTACTATCTGTTGTATCTGAATCACATCTTAAAAACGCATACATATAGATACGTCCCAATAATCGATCCATTTTTTCATATGTTTTATAAAATTGATATAAAGATTCAGGACTGTCCATAATATGTCCTTTCATCCCAACAATCTTATCAGTTAAATTATTAACTTCATGTATTCCCTCTTCAAAATCTTTTTCAGTTGCAAAAATGTTATTTAAATCCCATTTATATTTTTCAGGTACATCTGATCTATTTTTATATTCCATATTTTCTCCTATCTATATTTATATAAACAAAGTTCTAGATAACTAGAACTTCATTCATTATTTTTCTTCATATTCTGCATCAATTACATCATCTTTTTTTTCATCACTTGAATCACTTGATGAAGTATCATCTTGTGTTGCTTGTTGAGATGCAGCAGCTTGTTCATAAACTTTTGAAGCAAAAGCCATAGCAGTTTCATTTAATTTATCTTTTTTAGATTTGATATCATCAATATCATTTTTTTCCATTGCTTCTTTTAACTCTTTAATTTCTTTTTCAGCCTTTTCTTTATCTTTATCATCAATCTTATCACCTAGGTCTTTAATAGCTTTTTCAGTAGCAAAGATAGTTTGTTCAGCTTCATTTCTTGTATCAGCTTCTTCTTTACGTTTTTCGTCCTTTTCACGATTTTCCTCAGCTTCTTTAACCATCTTATCAATTTCATCATCTGATAAGTTAGTTGAAGATGTAATTGTGATAGATTGTTCTTTGTTTGTTCCTAAATCTTTAGCTTTTACGTTAACTATACCATTTGCATCAATATCAAATGACACTTCAATTTGAGGTACTCCTCTTGGTGCTGGTGGGATATTTGTAAGTTGAAATCTCCCCATCGTTTTATTATCTGCAGCCATTGGTCTTTCACCTTGTAATACGTGAATATCAACAGCTGGTTGATTATCTGCTGCAGTTGAGAACACTTGACTCTTACTAGTTGGAATAGTAGTATTTCGTGGAATTAATACTGTGCATACTCCTCCTAATGTTTCAATACCAAGTGAAAGTGGTGTTACATCTAAAAGGACGATATCATTTACATCTCCAGTTAAAACTCCACCTTGAATAGCTGCACCCATAGCAACAACTTCATCAGGGTTAACTTCTTTAGATGGTTCTTTACCAAGTTCTTTCTTAACAAGTTCTTGTACTTTTGGAATACGAGTAGATCCACCTACTAAAATTACTTTATCAATATCACTAGATGATAATTTTGCATCCTTTAAAGCTTTTCTAACTGGTTCTAAAGTTGATTTAACTAAATCATCAGTTAACTCTTCAAATTTAGCACGAGAAAGTGTTGTCTCATAGTTTACTTCAGCAGTAATAAATGGTAAAGAAATTTCTGTTGAAGTAACATTAGATAATGTTTTCTTAGCTTTTTCTGCTTCTTCTTTAATACGTTGTAAAGCCATTTTATTATCAGATAAATCTACATCATATTCTTTCTTAATATCATCTAAAATATAATCAATAATTTTCTTATCGAAGTCATCTCCACCAAGTTTATTATTACCAGATGTTGCCTTAACTTCAAATACACCATCACCTAATTCAAGAATAGATACGTCAAATGTACCTCCACCTAAGTCATAAACAAGTACTGTTTGCATTTCTTCTTGTTTATCTAAACCATAAGCAAGTGCGGCAGCAGTTGGTTCATTAATAATTCTTTCGACTTCAAGTCCAGCAATTTTACCTGCATTTTTAGTCGCTTGTCTTTGAGAATCGTTAAAGTATGCTGGCACAGTTATTACTGCACTTGTAACTTTTTCTCCTAAATAGCTTTCCGCAGTTTTCTTTAAATCTCCTAAAATCATTGCACTAATCTCTTCCGGAGAATATTCTTTTCCATTAGCTTTAACTTTTTTATTAGTACCCATCATTCTTTTAATAGATGAAATGGTATCTGGATTTGTTACTGCTTGGTGTTTAGCTGTTTTACCTACAATAATTTCTCCTTTTTTAAAAGCTACTACTGAAGGAGTTGTTCTATCACCATCAGCATTAACAATAACTTTAGCTTCTCCTCCTTCATATACCGATACACAACTATTAGTTGTACCTAAATCAATTCCTATTGTTTTACTCATATTTATCATTCCTCTCTTTCCTATTCACTAACTTTAACCATTGCTGGTCTAATAACTTTATCCTTATATAAATATCCTTTTTGTAAAACTTCTAATACCATATTAGGTTCTACACCATCAACGTGTTCTATCATAACAGCATTGTGGTATACTGGATCAAATTCCTTATGTGATCCATCTATAGCTTTAACTTCATACTTAGCTAATATATTTTCAAGCCCAGCATATACCATTTTATATCCTTCACTTAATTTTATAAAAGACTCATCAACTTTACCCTCTGACAATTTTAATGCTCTTTCAAAATTATCAACTACTGGAAGTAATTCTTTAATCAAATCCTCATTACAATATTTTAGCATTCTAGCAGATTCTTCTTCTTTACGCTTACGATAATTTACCATGTCAGCTTTAGTTACTAAAATATCTTCTTGCAATTTAGCGATTTGATCATTTAACTTTTTAATTTCTTCTTTATGCTTTTTGTTTTTTTTATGTTCTTTTTCTTTTTGCTTTTTATCTTCTTGTTTTTTCTCTTTTTCTAATGTTTCAATTTTTTTATCAACTTTAGATACTAAATCATCAACATTAAACTTTTCTTCTTTTTTATTAGTTTGTTCTTTAACTGCTTCTTTTTCCATACTACCTCCTTTATTTTCCAATATTATCCATTATATAATTAAGTAAAGTAATAACACGATTATATTCCATTCTTTTTGGACCAATTAAAGCAATTGTTCCTTCTTCACCATTAATTGTATACTTTGTTTTAACTATTGTAACATTTTCATCAAAATTATTCTCACTACCTATATATATATTAATACCATTTTCATCTTCTTTAATTGCATCTACAATTCCTTTATCATCAAATTTATTAACAATTTCACGAATACGATCAGTGTCATTAAACTCTGGTTGCATTAAAATATTTTTAGTTCCGCTTTTATAAACACTTTCGGTCGCAAAATCAGAAAAAGCATTATAGAATGCATTATATAAAGCTTCGTGTTGTTTAACATATTTAGCAATAACTGGTTTAACTTGAAATTCTAATATTGATCCAACTTCATCTAATGATGAACCAATAATCAATTTATTAATCAAATCAACCGTTTGTTTTATCTCTCCAGACGAAACTTCAGCATCTAAATATACATTCTTATGTTCCACATGACCTTTGTCCGTAACAATGATTGCAACTAAATTCTGTTCATCTATTGGAATAACTTCAACTTTTGTAATTAAGTTGTCTTTCGAATGCCCACCTAATACAACAGCTGTATAATGTGTTAATTCAGAAATAATTTCCATACTCTTTTCGATTGCATCACTAACAACTAATGACTTATTATTAACAATCGTTTGAAGTTTTAGCATATCTTCTCCTGTTAATTTTGAAGGTTGCATAATATTATCAACATAATATCGATATCCTTTTTCAGAAGGAATACGCCCACTTGATATATGAGTTTTCTCAAGAAGTCCTACCTTTTCTAAATAATTCATCTCTGATCTTACTGTCGCACTAGAGCAATTAAGTAAATCACATATTGATTTTGAACTTATCGGTCTAGCACATTTAATATAATCTTCAACAATTATTTTTAAAAGTTCTTCTTGTCTTTCACTAAGCATTCAACCACCTACCATTATTATATAGTTTTTTCTTTTTTATATAACTTTGTTTTAGCATTCTTTTTATTGGAGTGCTAAAGAAAGTATAACATATAATTTTAGCATTGTCAATAGTTGAGTGCTAATTTTTAGAAATTAATAAAAAAGGGTTGACAAACCACTCTTTTTTTATTATTATATTAACTACCAATTCGGAATTAGGCGAATTGGTGCTAGTATCACACTAGCCAACCCCTTTTTATTCTTTTATAGGGACTGCTCAGGGGGCAGTTCCTAGTTTTTTTAATATTATTAAAAAGTTGGAAATCAAATTCCAACTTTTTTTATTTCACTAACACTTTAACATTGTCACTTGTATAATATCCTTCATAATTATTATTATTTTGCGACAATATAGATTTAACTTTACCACCTTGTTTTAGTAAATTAGTTATTTCTTTATTTGCTTCTTTAGATGATAAATAAATATTATCTAAACCATATACTTTGTAATTATCATCACTTATTTCAATAAAAGTAACAATTTTTTTATTATACTCAATACTTAATCCAACACATTTTCTTGTAATATTATTATCATAGAAAGCTTTCTTACCGTTATATTTATTATTGGCATTACTAACATTACTATAAATTAAACTATCTTTCTTTAATTTAAACTTTGTTCCTAATTTTATGCTTTTATTAAACTTAATATTAGTCTTTTTCTTATTTTTAATAGTTTCTTTATTATTCTTACTTTCTTTATTTGTTTTTGATACTATTATACTTTTATGACTTTTAGATTTCTTTATTTTATTATTCGTATTATATGTTTTATTTGTTTTTCTAGTTATTTTTTCTGTTTTTGTTTTATGTGTCTTTTTTACTGGTTTTGTCGTATCAATACTATGACTTTTAGACTGAGTTTCTTTTTCTATACTTACCTCATTAGTATTACCTCTAGATACAATTGAACAAATACCAATCATTAAAAAGGCAGAGAAGCCAGCAACAATACGCTTAAATAACTTATGTGTTTTAAATTTTTTTCTTTTTGGTTTTGGCTCTATTTGCGCTTCTTTTAAATTTTCATAACCTCTTAAATCCTCAACTCGCATATCTATAACCGATTCATTAATTTCTCTTCGAGGATTATTCTTTCCTGAAATAAAATTAAAAGCAATAACATTATCTTTTAAAAAAGTATTAATTAATTTGTTCTTATCTTTTATGCTAATAGACTTATTCATCAATTGATATTTTAATTCATTATATTGACTAGTTAAAACAGGGCTTTGCTTAATTATTGCTTCTTTTTGTAATAATTTATTTAACAATTGATAAAAAGTTTTAATATTATAATTATCATTTGATTTATTAGGTACTATTTCAGTATACCATTTATCTTTATCGATATTATTAATAGCATTTTCTTTATTTTGTATAAGTTGACATACTTTTATTAATTTATAAACATTCTTTTTGGATACATAATATTTTTGTCCACATATTTTCTTTATTACTTTACGTCCTCTATTATTGGTAAGTATTATGTTTTTAGCTTCTTTTAGTAATTCTAATTCTTTATCACTACTTAAGTTATTTGCATTAATACTATTCATTATATGATTATATTGATCATTATAATCTTTAATCATTTTCTCATCCCCTTCGTGGGAAATAGGATATCATAATTTTTATTTTTTTGCAAATTAAAACAATAAGGAATAAATTACCTTATTGTTTATCATTATACATACTTTCAAGTTTTTCTCGAATACCAGGTTCAATATTATTTAAAGCATTTACTGTATTATCTAGTGCGGATCTATATTCACCTTTATTAAATAACATTTCGGACCTATTTAATATATCATTTAAATTATTATAACTACTACGATATCTATTACCATATACAATAGCCATTTCTGCAAAACGAGCATTTTTTAACATATCAATTGTCTTAGTATATAGCTTTAATACTAAATCACGAGCAGTATCAACTCTAGTATTTAAAACTTCAATAGTAATAGGTTTTTTATCTAATTCTTTTACTATTTCGCGAATAGCCAAAGAAGCTTCTTTTAATTCTACATAATAATTTTGTGGAACATGAGGAAAATTATAAGTACGCATTTTATTTTTTGATTCTTTTAAAACCATCTTAATTTCTTCTAATTGTTGACGAGCTCTAACTTCATCATCTTTCATCGTTCCTATTTCTTTTAATGAATCGTCTAATTTTTGTTCTGTATTAGATAAATTGTTACTTAAACCCTCTACTTCTCCCAATAATTTAGAAAAAGCAAAAGTGTGATTCCCAGTATGATCTACTAATACTTTATAATTATTATTTAAGACTTTTAACTCTTTTTTTACTTCCTTTAAAAGTTCAATATTCTGATCAGACAAATTATAAACATTCTTTATTTCATCTAATTGATCAAATATATCTTTAACAACTTTATTAACTTTAGTTAATTTACGATTAAATATACTTAACTTTTCTTCATATGCTTTTCTTGTTCTTTTTTCGTTATCAAAATCAACAAATAATGAATCAAAGTAATCTAATAATACTTTTAATTCAAATAAACTATCTTGCAAATTTAAAGATTTTGTTTTTGTAATAACATTTTTAATTTTGGCATTTGCTTCACTAATATTATATTCAACATTTAAATAATCTAAAGGATACCCCTCACTAATCATTTGTTTATAAGTATTAGTTACTTCTTCGATACGTTTTGGCAATACTGTATATGCCAGCATAACAATTGAAGGAACTTCTTCAATAACAATTGCCATATGATTTAATAAATTATCAATTATATCTACAATTTTACCAACTTCTGTAAATTCATTGTTATCCATAATCTTTTCAAAATCTTCAAATCTTTTAGCAATTACTTCAAATTGAGCACGTATCGTTTTAGCAAATTTCCCATACTCTTTAATAGAAACTTCAAATTTTTGATATAATTCACGATATTTCGCACGATACTTCGTAATTGTTGAACGACTTTTCTCTTCACTGGTTGTAATTTCTTTAATTTCACCTAATAAAAAATCCGAATTAGTACGTACTTTATATAACTCCATCTCTAACTTAGCAATTTTATATATTGTACTTTTATAGTCTTTTTGATTTAAAGAATATTCTGCTTCTAATAACATATCTGATAATTTAGGAACTTGAACCTCTTTAATATCTTTTAATCTTTTTGACCATTCATTATACATTACTTCTAATTTTTCATTATTTAAAAAAGATTCTACTTTAGCTAGTTCAGGTACTGCCGGATTAGAAGATAATTTATTTTTCTCAATCTCTAAATTAGCTAAAAGTTCTTTCATTTTCTTTCTTTTTTTATGGCGTACAATAGTAATAACAGTAATAAATGCAATAATAGTTAAGAATGCACATATAGCAATAATTACTATTGGATTATTTAAGTTGATATTCTTCATTTTCCCACCCTATGATAATTGTATCACAAAATGCGACTATTTTCGACTATTTTTGTGTAATTTTTATAATTTTGTACTTGACATATAGTCTATAACATAATATAATTGTAGCTAGTGGTGCAGGAGACTTTAAGATTTTTAACGTGTTTATTATCTATAGGGTTTATTAGTAACCTATCTGCAAAGGTGATGATATTAGTTTAAACACCCTAAAAATCGGTAAAGTTAGTGCTCCTAGAAAGGAGAAAATATGTCAAGATACACAAAATCAAGTTATCGTAAGAGTCGTCGTTTAGGTTTTTCTACACTTGAAACAGGTAAAGAATTAGCAAGAAAGCCTTATGCTCCAGGTATGCATGGGCAAAAAAGAGCTAAAAAATTATCTGAATATGGAATCCAATTACAAGAAAAACAAAAAGTTAGATTCATGTATGGATTAAATGAAAAACAATTTAGAAAAACTTTTGACAAAGCTGGTAAATTAAAAGGTGTTCACGGTGAAAACTTCTTAAAATTACTAGAAAGTCGTTTAGATAACTTAGTATATCGTATTGGTTTTTCAACAACTAGAAGAGGTTCAAGACAATTAGTTAACCATGGACACGTAACTGTTAATGGTAAAAAAGTTGATATCCCTTCTTATACTTGTAAACCAGGAGATATCATTAGTTTAAAAGATTCAGATAAAGAACTTGCAATTGTTAAATCTTCATTAGAAGCTTTATCAAAAAGAGTTGACTTTATCAAATACGATGATAAAAAAATGGAAGCAACTTACTTAAGATATCCTGAAAGAAGTGAGTTAAATGCTGAAATTAATGAATCATTAATTGTAGAATTCTACAACAGAGCTTAGTCTCTGTTTTTTTCTACAAAAAAAAGATCAAAATTTTGATTTTTTTATTTCTATTCTGATCAATACTTTATTAATACTTTCTATAGATTTACGAAATTTAAAGATTATAATCAAAAAAGAGAAAATCAACCTTTTATATTTTTCATAAAACCCGTAATATGAATTTTGACAAAAGTAAGTATTTGCGCTATTAGTATTTAGCAAGAGAACTTGCATATAATTAAAAAGAGGAACATTTAAAGTTGCAAGTGAATGTCGCCTCAATTAATTGAGTTGGACACTCAATCAAAGATTAGACACTCTATCTAAGCAGATGTGAACTGAACCCCAAAAGTTGGACAGTTTATTAATTTTAAGTCTTTAAGGATTGTAATCTGTAATTTACAGGTGACAGTCCTTTTAATTTTTCTTTTATTCTATCATAATTATAATAATAAATATAGTCATCTATTGCTAAAATTAATTCATCTATCGTTTTATATTTATCTTCTTGGTCATAAAACATTTCTGTTTTAAGTAAACCAAAGAAATTTTCCATCATGCCATTATCCATACTATTTCCTTTTCTGGACATGCTTTGTTTTATTCCTTTATTCTTTAATCTTTGTTGATAAGATTCATGCTGATATTGCCATCCTTGATCTGAATGAAATATTAAACCTTCCAAATTTTTACCTTTAAACGCTTTATTAAGCATATCATTTATTTGTTCTAAATTAGGTGATTTAGAAATATTGTGTGATACTATTTCTCCATTATAACCATCTAATATTGGAGATAAATATACTTTTTCTCCACGAAGATTAAACTCTGTAACATCAGTATACCATTTTTCATTGGGATTTTCAGCATCAAAATTTCTATTAATAAGATTCTCTGCAACCTTTCCAACATTGCCTTTATAAGAAGAATATTTTCTTTTATTCCTTTTTAAAGGTTTTAATCCTAGTTTAACCATTAATCTATATACTTTTTTATGATTTACATCATATCCTTGATTCTTTAATTCCAATGTTATTCTGCGATAACCATATCTTTCTTTATTATTAATAAAAATTTCTTTTATTTTTTCTATAATTTCACTATTTTTATCATCTTTATCTACTTTAGATAGAGTATAATAAAATGTAGATTTTGCTAATCCAGATATTTGTAGAAGAATCTTTAAATCATATTTTAGCCGAAGTTCAGAAACAACACTTACTTTTTCTTCTGTTGTCGATTCTTCCTTGATTGAACAACGGCTCTCAATTTTTTTGAGTATTCTAACTGAGCTTTTAAATACTCATTCTCCTGTTTTAATTTTTTATTTTCATCCTCTAAAGTTTTTTTATCTTTTTTTTTCACAGTTAAACAGCCTCGCTTCCGTTCAACTATATTATAACCGTTTTCACGATATTTTTTAACTATATCTACTAATTGAGTTCTACTTTTTAATCCACCTTCTAAAGCAATATTAAAAGTTGAATCTTCATGGTTTATAACTCGTTGTATAAGATGTTCTTTTAAATCATTAGAATAATGATTAGATTTTGTGTATTCTTCAATTCCGTATTTATCAATAAATTTAACCATATATCTTAAAGTAGAAAAATTCATTTCATAACTTCTAGATAATTCTTGTAAAGCTCTTCCTTTTTTATATTCACTATAAATTTCTATTCTAGTATCTAAATCTTTTTTATTCATCAAAAAACCTCATTTCTTTTTTGTCCAAGAAATGGGGTTCATAACACTCTGACTTAAATGTCTAGCAAAGAAATTTGGGTAGACATTCAACATTGCAAAACTGAATGTTCCCTTTTTTATTTTATGAAGTTTCC
>CACZQD010000078.1 GCA_902783215.1 uncultured Erysipelotrichaceae bacterium | reverse complement strand
TGTTAATGATGTTAATGCTGTTAAAGTTGATTTAGAAGATGATGGTAAAGTAATTATTTATCATACTGATAAAAAAATTATTGAAAAAACAGCTAAAATGATAAAAGATATTGTTAGAGTTCCTGAAGAAGGTAAAATATATAATGGTACGGTTACTAAAACTATTGAATCAGGAGCTTTTGTAGAATTATGGCCTGGATGTGAAGGAATGATTCATATATCAGAATTAGACGTTAAACGTACAGAAAAAGTTACTGATATAGTTAAAGAAGGCGATCAAGTTATCGTTAAATGTTTAGGTTATGATAAACGCGGTAGATTAAATTTATCAAGAAAAGCAGCTATTAAATAGCTGTTTTTATTGACTTTTACATATAGTTTGCTATAATAAATATCAAAATTTATTGAGTGGGTGATTTAGTGAAAAAAGATATTGTTAAGGAAGAGTTTAAACAATTACTTAAAGATATAAGAAAATATGATGTATTAACAAAAGAAGAAGAACAAAAACTATTTATTGCATACAACAATGGAGATAAAACAGCTAGACAAAAACTTATTAATTCAAATTTGCGCTTAGTCGCAAGTAATGCATTTGTACATTCCGTTGATGATAATGAACGCTTTGTATTATTTCAAGAAGGTGTTTTTGGGCTTATAAAAGCGATAGAAAAATTTGACATTTCATTAGATTTAAAATTCTCAACTTATGCTACTTCATGGATTAAGCAGTCAATGCAACGATATATGTTAAATAATAATTATAAAAAAATTCCTGAGTGGATGTGTATTTTATCTAAAAATATTATTAATTATTCAAACTATTACTATTCAATTAATGGAATATATCCTACAAATGAAGAATTAAGTGAGCATTTGAAAACTCCAATTAATAATATAATAACAGCTAAAAATGTTTGTACTTTACCTATAAGTATTAATACCCCACAAAATATAAATAGCGATGATATAGTATATTTTTAGATATTCCGGATTATATCAGCGTTGAAAAAGAAGCTGCTAATAATATCTTAAAACAAGAATTAATGCAATTATTAGATAATACTTTAACAGAATTAGAAAAGAAAATAATAATTAAACGATTTGGGCTGAATGATAATAAATATTCATCTATTAAAGAAATAGCTAAAGATATAAATTTAAATTATAATAAAGTATTTACTGAAGAACAAAACGCTTTAAGAAAAATACGAAAAAGTGATATTAAAAGATTTAAAGATTATTTATAAAAGTAACTATATTTTAGTTGTTTTTATATTCATATATATTAAACCATGGTATAATATTATTAATTGAGGTGGATGAATGACAACATATAAATGGAACTTATTAAACTTAAAAAAAGATTTTTATAAAATAATTGATACAGATAATAATAAACTTATCATTGATGATTTAAATAAAATTTTATATATGCTTAAATATCCAAATAATTTTGATAATAGTGATGTATTATTATTTAAATGTGAGGTAGAAAGTGTTTTAGCAACTATTGATCCAATAAATGATAAAGAGATTAAAAATGATAAGCAATTTAAAATATTAAAAATGATTAATGAAGATAGCAAGGAAATACTAAAATCTTTAAACATTCATAATTTACGAAAAAAAAGAAACAAATCAAATAAAAGAGGACTATTTGAAGGTATTTTATGGGTTGACTATACTTTAATTTCTTTAAATAAAGATTATTATAGCTTGTTTCAAGAACTTAAAAACACCAATTGTATGAGTATTAATAAAAACTCGGATACATGGTTTATACGTTTAAAAAGCATTAATAAGAATTATTATAGTATTAGCTATGTAGATTCATTAAATGATATGTCAAATTTATTTTACTCTTTTTCATATCATCAATTAGATAAAGAAGGTAATAATAGAAATGATAGTATTTATGATTTGACATTAGAAATATATTACTTTCTAATAGCATCAGATATTCTTAAAAATAAATATTACCAAGATAGCTATAAAATTAAATATAATGTTTTTAATTCGTTAAAAGCCGGTTTAAATGAATTTGAATTTATTACATATCATAATGACGATTTAGAATATAATAAACAAACATCTAATTATCGGATTACAAAAAAATCAAGTATGTTTGATGAAGAATTAGCACAAAACTACTATAAATCAATTGATTATGATAGTTTATCATTGAGTATTAAGAATACATATTCTCATTTACTAGCTATTTATTTATATAATCAATATCAAATTGATAAAGAAAAATCTTTAGCTAATATTAATAAATTAATTAAAATAATTGGACGTGTTAATGACAATGAAATATTAAAGTATCTAGATATTGATATTAATGACTTTGTAAATTGTAATTATTTTGATAATTTTTATAAAACGTGTAAAAAGGAATACAAAAAGAAAAAAAGAAAATTGTGATCTATTCACAATTTTTTAATATTTCATACATTTCACTAACATCTTTAAGTTCTTGCTTATTATTATAATAAGGTTTTAAATGAATATGAAAATGCTTAACCTCTTGAACCTCACCATTATTTTGGATAAGTGTTATACCATCACAATTTAATTTGTTTTCTAGATTGATTTTAATCTTTTTTATTGCTTTAAACATATTATTTAAAGTATCTAATTCAATAGAATCTAAATCCAATGTATGTATTTTTGGAATAACTAGAGTATGTCCATTGCTATCAGGATTTATATCTAAAAAAGCATATACATATTCATCTTCATATATTTTATATGAAGGAATATCTCCATTAATTATTTTGCAAAATAAACAATCCATAATATCATCTCCTATATTAATTTTATCAAAAAGAAAAAAAGACGTAAAGTCTTTTACGTGAATATCTGCGAATATTCTATTAATATTTTGGACTTAATCTTTATTTTTTATACAAATTTTAGTATAATTAACTAGGAGATGATACTATGGATACATTAAAAATTACTAATTTGAGTGTTAGTGTGGATGATAAAGTAATTATTAAAGATTTTAATTTAGAGATAAAAAGTGGTGAAATACATGTTATTATGGGACCAAATGGTACTGGTAAAAGTACTCTTACTAAGGTTATTATGGGGGACAAGAATTATCAAGTATTAAAAGGTGACATTAAATTTAATGACAAATCAATAAAAGAATTAACTACTGATGAACGTGCTCGGTTGGGTATATTCTTAGGAATGCAAAGTCCTTTGGAGATTGAAGGAGTGACTAATGCTGATTTTTTAAGAACAGCCATTTCTACCAAAGAACAAGATAATTTTAAATTGTTTGAGTTTATTAAAGAATTGGATAAGACTGTAGATTACTTAAAAATGAATAAAGATATGATACATCGAGGATTAAATCAAGGCTTTTCTGGAGGAGAGCGAAAGAAAAATGAAATACTACAAATGTATATGTTAAAACCTAAGTGTATTTTACTTGATGAGATTGATTCTGGTTTAGATGTTGATAGTTTAAAAATAGTTGGAAATGCAGTTATGGATTACTATAAAGAATATAATGCCAGTATTCTAGTTATTACTCATTACCAAAGATTACTTAATTATATTAAACCTACACATGTTCATGTTATGAATAATGGAACTATTGTTAAAAGTGGCGGGGCAGAACTTGTTAAGGAAATAGAACAAAATGGTTACGTTAAGAATAATAAAAAAGTTGAATCATTAGGAACATGTGTCGTTAAGGAAATGGTTAGTCATGAATAAGATAGTATTAGATAAAGAATTAAAAGATTATACTAATAGTGATATTGAAGTTAGTTATCAAAAACAATCTGATTTATTAAATATTCCTTGCTTATCTATTAAAGTAAATAATAAAACTGATCTTTTATTAGAATTAAATGGATATATTGATAAAATAAATATTGATATAGTTATTAATTGTGATTGTAATATTTATATAGATTGTACAAGTGATGATATGAAAATTAAATATCATTATTCTATTAATAATAGCTCTAAATGTAATGTTTATAAATATAACCAAGTAAATCATATTAATGAAATGTGTGTGGTAGATTTAGATAGTATTGGTTCTGATATTGAATATATTTTTAAAAGTATTTGTACATATAAAGAAAATTACGACTATGTTATAAATCATAATTGTCAAAATACTATTAGTAATATTACTAATAATGGAGTGAATAAATCTGGTGCAATGAATATACAAATATCTGGATATATTCCAAAAAATATTATCGGATGTACGTGCAACCAAAATAATCGTATTATTAATCTAACAAATAATAAATGTGAAATTAGACCTAATTTATATATTGACTGTGATGATGTAAATGCCAATCATTCCGCACTTATTGGTAAATTTGACGATAATGAAATGTTTTATCTAAATAGTCGAGGAATTAGTGAGATTGATGCTACTAACTTACTAATTAAGGGTTTTATATTAAATGGTATGGAAAATGAAGATATACTAAAAAAAATAACTAAAGATATTGATAAGTATTGGAGGTGATAATTTGAATCGTGAAGATTTTAATTTTTTAAAGCAAGATGTTATCTATTTTGATAATGGTGCGACAACATTAAAACCATATATTTTAGCTGATAATATTAGTGATTATTATAATAATTATAGTGCGAATGCTCATCGAGGAGATTATGATATTAGTTTAAAAGTAAACGCTAAAGTTGCAGAAACAAGAGACTTAGTTAAAGATTTTATTAATGCTAATAATAGTTCTGAAGTAATTTTTACTAGTGGAGCTACTGATTCGTTAAATAAAATTGTTTTTGGATATTTTAGAGATTATCTAAAAGAAAATGATGAGGTTTTACTTACTAAGTCGGAGCACGCTTCTATTGTTTTGCCATGGTTTGAATTAGCAGATGAATTAAATTTAAATATTAATTATATACCATTAGATAATGATTTAAAAGTGACAATGGATAATGTTATAAAATCTATTACTCCTAAAACTAAGGTTATTGCCTTATCACATATAACTAATGTAGTAGGAGATATAAGACCAATTAAAGAAATAATTGAATATGCTCATAAAAATGGTATTATAGTATTAGTTGATGGAGCTCAAAGTGTTCCACATATGAAAGTTGATGTTCAAGATTTAGATATTGATTTTTTAGCATTTTCTGCACATAAAATGTGTGGCCCGACTGGATTAGGTATCCTTTATGGAAAAGAAAAATATTTAAATAATATTAAACCTATTATTTTTGGTGGGGGAATGAATGCTTCATTTGAATTTGATGGAACTAGATTATATAAAAATAATCCATCTTTATTAGAAGCTGGCACTCCCAATATTGCTGGAATTATTGGATTTGGTGAAATAATTAAATATTTAAATAATATTGGAATGGATAATATTTCTTTATATGAAAAAAAATTACGAAATTATGCAATAAATAGATTAAAAGAAATATCTGATATTATTATTTATAATGAAAATAGTGATTCCGGTATTATTACATTTAATAAGAAAAATATTTTCCCACAAGATTTATCTCTTTATCTTAATAAACATAATATATGTGTTAGAGCTGGAAGTCATTGTGCGAAAATATTAAAGGATGATTTAGGTATCAAAAATACTTGCCGAATTAGTTTGTATTTCTATAATACTAAAGAGGAAATTGATAAATTAGTTTCTTTATTAAAAAATACAAATATTTTGGATGAAATAATCTAGTAAATAAAACGTTTTTAGATATAAATTGAAAAATTAAGTGTCCAAAATGGACAAAAAAAGAGACACATATAATTACCTATGATACAATGTAAGTGACGAAACTTAT